>JAUXCL010000083.1 GCA_030618905.1 Bacteroidales bacterium
ATCGTCTCCGCCCACAAAGCGAAATATGTGGTAGAGGCCAATGCCGGATATTCGGATGAGCACATGCTGCAGGTTGGAGGGAAGGTGGCTCTTAATATCAAGTGAACGGTGAACGGTAAACGGTGAACGGTGAACGGTGAACTGTGAACTGAAATTTCCAACTTCCAACTTCCAACTTCCAATCTTCAACTCATTTGGGATCTTTTTTCTTTTTTTCGGGTACGGGGTCGTACCCGCTGGTACCCCAGGGATGGCATTTGGATATTCTTTTCAGCGACAGCCACATTCCACTGATCAATCCATGTTTTTGCAGGGCTTCGATGGCATAGGTTGAACAGGTAGGGATATGCCTGCAGGATGCAGGAGTGAAGGGGGATATGATACCTTTATATAAATAGATGAGTAAAACAAACGGGTATGTCAGGATCTTTTTGAGCATATCTGGCCTTCGTAGGTTATCGCGTTGATCAGCTCAGGTATTTATCGAGAATATCCAGGATCATATTTGCTTCGAATGGCTTATGGATATGCTCATCAAAGCTGTCGCTATGCTGCTCTTTTTCTGCATGTTCAGCAGATTTTGGATCGCAAATAGAAATGATGGCAAGCTGATCATTGATATTTCTGAACTGTTCGAATAACTCCATTCCATCTTTGCTGGTCAATGAGCATTCAAACAGGATCAGGTCTATATTCGTATTGGTCCTGCACATTTCCAAAGCCTGCTTTCCATCTGCTGCAAACATCAGCTTTGTGTGCTTCATGAGGATCTCCTCAAGCTGTATGTAATCCTTTATGGATTTTTCAACAACAAGTACTGTTTTATTTTCCCATTGGTACTTTTGATCTTTTTCCTGATCTTCACCGGATACTACAATATCAGGTAATTTGAAATAAAAGCTAGATCCTTTTCCCAGCTCAGAATCCACCCAGATATCCCCATTCAGCATTTTGATCAGGCTCTGTGTGATGGCAAGCCCCAGCCCGGTGCCTTCTTTCTTGATGTTGTGGGGCTTGGGTTCCTGGATAAACCTGTCAAAGATCAGTTTCTGGTATTTTTTTGAAATACCAATGCCTGTATCCGTCACATGAAACAATAAGGTAGATTGGTCTACAAACTCATAGCCATATTCAACTGTTCCCTCATTGGTGAATTTAAAAGCATTTCCTATAAGATTTGTAAATATCTGTTTAAGCCTGGAGGGATCAGAATGGATATTACAGGATTTTGATTTATCCGGGATCTTGAGCTTCAGATCGATCGATTCCTTACCCCGCTTGACCTTAAGGGAATCAAAGACTGTATATAGCTCTTCAAGGAACAAATTCAGTTCAAAGGGTATTTGGATCAACTTGATTATGTTGGATTGTATCCTGGTAAATTCAAGGATATCGTTAGTCAGGTTCAGCAGTGCCTGACCGTTACTGTCGATAATATTGATAAACTCCTTTTTCCTTTTTTCACTCAAATCCGGCGATTGGAGCAGGTGGGAGAAAGAGATTATGGCCTTGATTGGAGTCTGTATTTCATGAGAGATATTGGCCAGAAAGGCAGATTTGGATTTGTCGGATTCCTCTGCTTTTTCTTTGGCTTTGATCAGCTCTTCGTCATATTTTTTTCTTTGAATGGCATTGGCGATTATCTGTCCGGTAATCTGGAAGGCATCCACCTTGTCATCTGCCAGTTCTACTGATGCGCTGATGGTATCAAATCCGTAAAACCCGATAAAATCATTGCCAATAAACATGGGAAGATGAATGAGCGATCTGATCATTGGTGTGTCTTCATTAGCAGTAAAAGGATTATTAAGCAGATCTTCGGGATGTTCTATGCCTGTGATGAGCACATGATCGCCCTGTATGAGCCTTTCATAATAGGTCTTATGCTCCTTGAATGCCAGCTTTTGAAAATGATCACTCGCTTTCTTGATGGCTACACGGGCCCATTCATGGCTTAGTTCAAAATGATTTTTATCCGGAGCCAGCTGATAGACATAGCCCCGGTCAACATCGGTAAACCTAACCACATCTTTCAATGCTTTGCTGATGCCATCATCGATTTGGGTATTGTCAAGACGGATAAACTCGGAAGAAGTGGTATTGATCAACTCAATAAATTCAATTCTTTGATTAAGGGATTTTTGGGCCAGTTTTCTTTCTTCAACCTCATTGCTGAGCCTTTTGGTCCTTTCCTTCACCTTATCTTCGAGTTCCTGGTTCATGGATTGCAGCTTGTTCTCCGCAACCTTCCTGGCTGTAATGTTCACCATAACCCCCCTGATCCCTGTAGGCTTTCCATCACGAGTAATTGCAGTAGCATAAATCAAAGCAGGGAAAGTATTGCCATTCCTTGCTTTTACCTTGATCTCCAGTCCTTCATTGATATACTTATTATCCAGGAAGATCTCAATTCCACTGATCTCCGGGTCTTCTTTTGATGCCGGGATGGTAATATCCTGAATGTTGATCTCCCCTTCAGATCCTTCTTCATATCCAAGTATTTCAAGGGCCCTTTTATTAATAAAGACCAGGTCACCATTCAGATCAGTTTCAAAAACGATTTCCGGCAACAGCTCGGCCAGGTCCCTGAACTTCTTCTCTGTTTCCTTTATCTTACGGTCAAGCAGAATATTGTTAACCAGGTCACTTATGATCTTTTTAAACTGCTTTTGGTCCACCGGCTTAAGCAAATACCCGGCAATACCCATTTTAATAGACTGTATGAAGTAATCTGTTTCCTGGTGTCCGGAAACCAGTACAATTTTTACCTTGTCATCCAGTTTTCTCACCTCCCGGATCATTTCAATTCCGTCCATTTCAGGCATTTTAATATCACTGACAATGATATCAGGCCGGTGTTTTTTAAAAGCAGCAATACCTTCACGGCCATTTTCTGCTACAAATATATTATCGGTGATATTGGTCAGAAATTTTCCATATAATACCCTTGAGATCTTGTCGTCTTCTACCAGTAATATGGAAACATTTGTTTTATTCATTCTGTATCAAATATTTAGATTGAATGGACATTAACAAAGGTACAAATTTTATGCCTTGTGAAATTGATTAGCTTTATAAGTAATATTCTATATTTCCCTGATGTAATTATATGATTTTTGATTATCTTTACGTTAATAAACCAACTAATGGTTGAAACTTATCCGCATGGAAAAAATTAAGATTCTCATCGTTGAAGATCACGAAGTCGTGATCAAAGGGATCAGGGCCCTGCTTGAGCCTTATAATGAAATTGATATCATTGGCTATGCGCTGGAAGCTGAGGATGCTCAAAAAAAGATGGAAACGCTGGAGCCGGATATTATTATCATGGATATAAATTTGCCGGGAATGTCTGGAATTGAGTTGACCAAGATCATTAGCGATGAATATCCGGGTACCAAAGTCATATATTATACTTCTCATGTTGATGAACGCCTGATTACCGATGGGTTTGAAGCCGGTGCTTTTGGTTATGTGCCTAAAGATTTCAGTACAGAAGAGCTGGTCGAAGCCATTCATATGGTAAATGACGGGCAAAAATACATGAAAGGGATCGTTTCGGAGAAATTTATCTCTTCTTTCCTCAGATCTGAGAAGGAAAAAAAGTTCAAACAGATCATGCCTTTATCGGAACGGGAGCTGGAAGTGCTAAAATATTTGAGCCAGGGTCTCAGTAATAAACAGATTGCAGATAAACTTTTCATCAGCATCAGAACTGTTGAAACCCATAAGCACAATCTCATGAAAAAGCTTAATATATACAGCACAGCGGAGCTTGTGATCTATGCCATCCAGAACAATATCATACAGATCTGATGATTGCCTTCACTGATACAGTCATCCGTAAATCTACGTAAAATACTTCCGTGAAATTGCCTCTCATTTCAAGTAACTTCCCCAATTGACGTGACCTACCCGATAGTATAACTTTGTTCATGGATCGTAATTTATAAGATTTGGGTTTAACATTCCGGGGTTCTTGATGCGTCATCAGTCTCCGGAATGCTTTTTTATACCCCCTCCACTTTTTCCCTTAAATATATTCAATAGAATTACAGCATGAGATACTTTGCTGTATAGGAATTTTTTATTTTCAGAAGATCTTCCGGGAGCCCGGAAAATATAAGTTTTCCACCTTCATCTCCTCCTTCAGGTCCCAGATCGATAATCCAGTCTGCACATTTGATCACTTCCAGGTTATGCTCAATGACAATGACAGTATGGCCTTTTTCGATCAAGGCATTCAAAGCCTTGATCAGATTGCCGATATCATGGAAGTGAAGGCCGGTAGTAGGTTCATCGAAGATAAAGAGGGTAGGGGCCTCGTTTTCTCCTTTGGAAAGGAAATACGCCAGTTTGATGCGTTGTGCTTCCCCACCACTCAAGGTACTTGATGGCTGTCCCAGCTTCAGGTATCCTAATCCCACATCCTGCAATGGTTTTAGTTTCGCAATGATCTTTTTCTGGAATGTTGTGCCGTCCTTCCCGGGATTAAAAAATTTGATGGCCTGGTTGATTGTCAGGTTCAGGATAGCACTGATATCCTTGCCGCCGATCTTTATGTCCAATACCTCATGCTTAAAACGCTTGCCGTCGCAAGCCTCGCATTTAAGGTATATATCTGCCATAAATTGCATTTCTATCTTAACAACACCTTCCCCCTGGCATTCCTCACAGCGACCTCCTGGTATATTAAAAGAAAAATATCCTGGCTTGTAACCCCTCATTTTGGCCAGCTGCTGGTCGGCAAACAGGCTCCTTATTTCATCAAAAGCTTTGAGATAAGTGGCTGGGTTAGATCTTGAGGACCGACCAATCGGATTCTGATCTATCATCTCCACAGCCCCAATCCTATTAAGGTCACCGCCGATCCTGTTAAATTTACCTGATTTTCCGGCAAATCCGCCATAGATTTTTTTAATGGCCGGATAGACCACGTCTTTAACAAGGGAGGATTTCCCGGATCCACTGACACCCGTGACAACACTGAGGATATTTAAAGGGAATTTGATATTGAGAAATTTCAAATTATGCTCATGAATACCTTCCAATTCTATAAAGTCTTTCCATGGCCTTCTGATCTTAGGCGCTTTGATTTCCAGTTCATTACGAATGTACTTTGCAGTAAGGCTGTCCTTGCTTTTCGTTAATCCTTGAAAATCACCCTGATAGATAACTTCCCCTCCATTATTCCCGGCAAGGGGTCCCATATCAATGGTATAATCAGCAGCTTCAATGATATCCCTGTCGTGTTCAACTACAATTACCGTATTTCCAATATCCCGTAATTGCTTTAAAATATTGATCAATAAATGGGTGTCACGGGGATGCAATCCAATACTGGGTTCATCAAGAATGTACATAGAGCCAACCAAACTGCTGCCCAGGGAAGTGGCCAGGTTGATCCGTTGGGATTCACCTCCTGATAAAGATGATGAAAGCCGGTTAAGGCTAAGATAGTTTAATCCCACATCGTTCAGAAAATTAAGCCGTGTAGTAATCTCCTTGATAAGCCGCTCTGTAACCTGTGTTTCATGTTTGCCCAATTTAATCTTCTTGAAGAATGACCTCAGGTCTTTTATCGACATCAATACCAGGTCATTGATCGATTTTTTATTGACTTTGACATAGGATGCATCTTTTCGGAGCCTGGTACCAAGACACTCCGGGCATATTGTTTTACCCCGATACCTTGATAACATCACCCGGTATTGGATTTTATAGGTTTGTTCTTCAATGTGCTTGAAAAATGCACTGATACCGGCAAAATATTGATTGCCCGACCAAAGCAGGGCTTTTTGGTCTTCAGTCAGTTCAAAGATGGGTTTGTGCACAGGAAAATCGAACTTGTAAGCATTCATCACCAGCTCCTCTTTCCATTCTCCCATTTTTTCTCCTTTCCAGCAAGCAATGGCTTCTTCGTAAACTGAGAGGCTTTTATTCGGGATGACCAGATCCTCATCGATGCCGATAATGCTGCCAAACCCTTCACAGGTTTTGCATGCCCCGTATGGATTGTTAAAGCTGAAGAGGTTAACTGAAGGTTCCTCGAAAGTCACACCATCCCGTTCAAACTTGTTTGAAAAAATGTGTAATTCCTTTTTCTCTTCTTTCTCAATCTCTACAATGCATCTACCATTGCCTTCGAAAAACGCTGTTTGTGCAGAATCTGCAATGCGCACCTGCAGGTCTTCATCATCCTTGCTGATTTTTAATCGGTCGATGACCACCATGATCTTTTTGGAATGGCTGAACTGGTCAATTTTGGCAATGGCTTCATCGATTCGCATGATCTGTTCATCAATGGCGATCCTGCTGTATCCCTGCTGGCTGAGGATCATTAACTGTTCAGCAAGGGAGCGGTCTTTTTTCAGGCGCAAAGGAGCATATATGATGGCCTTACTGTCATGGTTGTGAGAAAGTATGAAATCCGTAACATCGCTGACGCTATGCCGCTTAACCAATTTCCCTGAAACGGGAGAATAAGTCTTTCCGATGCGGGCAAATAAGAGTTTCAGGTATTCATAGATCTCTGTTGATGTACCTACTGTCGACCTGGGGTTTCTGGTATTTACCCTTTGCTCAATGGCAATTGCGGGTGATACCCCTTTGATATAGTCGACTTCTGGTTTACTCATCCGGCCCAGAAATTGCCTGGCATAGGAGCTGAGACTTTCCACATACCTCCTCTGGCCATCTGCATATAAAGTGTCCAGGGCGAGGGAGGACTTGCCGGATCCTGATAATCCTGTGATGACCACAAGCCTGTTCCTGGGAATAACCACATCAATATTCTTCAGGTTATGCACCCTTGCACCTTTGATCGTGATGAATTTTTTTGGATCAAGTGTTGAAAAATCCCTGGATTGCATCTGTATTCTTTGGTTTAAGCGATGCAAAAATAGCTGAAAATTTTGCTTTCCTGAATATATTGATTATATTTGCATTGTAATTGCAACCCAAAGTTGCAATAATTCGTATTATTTACACGTTCTGATTACACTGCCAGTGTGAGGAACGCCAAACATAGGAGAGAGATTATCGAGTAAATATTTACCCTTTTTTTATTCAGTTTAACTAAAAAAGGGAGGCATATGAAAGCCACTGAAATTAGCGATAAAGTGCTAATCAATGAATATTTACAAGGTAATCAGGCCAGCCTGGAGAAACTAATCCGCAGACACAAAAACAGAGTTTATGCTTACATCCTTATGGTTGTGAAGGATAAGCAATTGGCCGATGATATCTTTCAGGATACATTTATAAAAGTAATCAATACTATCCGAGCCGGATCGTACAAAGAAGAAGGCAAATTTATTCAATGGGTCATGCGTATCGCGCATAACCTTATTATAGATCATTTCAGGAAATCGAAACGCATCCCGGTGATTGATAATGACAATGATGATTTTGACATCTTTGATACGGTCCGTATCCCTGATGACTCGATAGAAGAGCGATTGGTTATCGAACAAATTCATAAGGATGTACGTGAACTTATCGAATATCTTCCTACGGAGCAAAAAGAGGTGCTGATCATGCGTCATTATGCTGATATGAGTTTCAAGGATATTGCTGAACAAACAGATGTTAGTATTAACACAGCCTTGGGACGAATGCGCTATGCCTTGATAAACCTGAGAAAACTCATCAAGGAAAAGAAAGTTATCCTTACTGTTTAGGGATTTTTTATTTTTTTTTCGATCAGGGTAATATTCCGGGAGAGGTTTACGTTATCACTATGATTAATATTGTAAACCAAAAACCTTTCGAATGGATAAAACTTTTACGCTCGACAATCAATCAGATTTACCCTCAAATGAAAATGTTCCTGAATTTACAAAAGATGATCTCACCCCTGGTGAGCATCTGCTTAGAAATATCATGAACTATTCAAGGGCGCTTTCGGTGCTGAAAACCCAATATCTGGGCTCGGTAAATTTGATCTTAAATTAGGTTAATAGATTTCAAATCCCGCTATTCGCGGGATTTTTTATTTCATCTTATTAAATTATTATCCCTTGCAAAAGAAGGAACGCTACCGCTTATTTATTGATTACTTCTCAAAAAATCAACCTGAAGCGACTACTGAGTTGGATTATGTAGATCCATACCAGTTACTGGTCGCAGTAATTCTTTCTGCACAGTGTACCGATAAAAGGGTTAACCTGATCACACCCGATTTCTTTCGTCATTTTCCTGATGCTCAATCCCTTGCTGTAGCTTCAACAGAAGATGTTTTCAAGCTCATCAAAAGTTGTTCTTATCCTAATAATAAAAGCAGGAACCTGATCGGAATGGCCGTTACACTCATTAATGAGTTTAATGGTATCGTCCCGGATGAAATTGATGAACTCCAACGCTTGCCCGGTGTAGGCAGAAAGACGGCCAATGTAATCGCTTCAGTGGTCTATAACAAACCTGCAATGGCAGTTGATACGCACGTTTTCAGGGTTGCTGCCAGAATAGGACTGACCACGAATGCAAAAACTCCTTTGGCGACTGAAAAGCAGCTTGTTATGTACATTCCGGAAGATAAGATCAACCTTGCCCACCATTGGCTGATCCTTCATGGGCGCTATATCTGCCAGGCCAGGAAACCCAAATGCGAAAGCTGTGAATTGATAGATTTCTGCAAATATTTCCAGCAAAAAAATACCCTTTAAAAGGGAACGTTTGTTGATAATTCGTATTAACTGATAAGGACCTTAAGGTATAAAATAAGTATATTTGTTGTGCTATGAATATGTTTAAAAAGGGATAATTAATTATGGCAACTTCCAATTCAGACGATAAGGTAAAAGAAGAAAAGTTAAAAGCTTTAGAACTTACTTTAGGAAACATTGAAAAGACTTATGGCAAAGGCACCATCATGAAACTGGGCGACCAGCCTATCGAAGATATTGAATTTATTTCATCAGGGTCTATTTCCCTGGATCATGCTTTGGGAATCGGAGGATTACCCAGGGGCAGGGTTGTTGAGATCTTTGGCCCTGAAGCCTCGGGTAAGACGACACTGGCTTTGCACGCCATTGCTGAAGCTCAGAAAAAAGGCGGTATTGCTGCTTTTATTGATGCCGAGCATGCATTCGACAGGTTTTATGCGGATCACCTGGGTGTGGACACAGAAAACCTGCTGGTTTCACAACCGGACCATGGAGAACAGGCATTGGAAATTGTAGACAACCTTATTCGATCAGGAGCCATTGATTTAATTGTGATTGACTCTGTTGCCGCGCTGACACCAAGGAGTGAAATTGAAGGTGAGATGGGTGATTCCAAGATGGGATTACAGGCCAGGCTGATGTCTCAGGCAATGCGTAAACTGGCAGCCAATA
>JAUXCL010000232.1 GCA_030618905.1 Bacteroidales bacterium
GCATATAGCCATTGCTTGTAAAACCCCAACCGGGAATATCGGATGCCGCAGCCACTTTTTCCACTCCTGCGATTTTACTGAGCTCAGACCTGAGCACGCTCAGGTTCAGCTTTGACTGCTTACTGGGAAACTCCAGGATCATTACATTTTCCGCATTATAGCCCAGGTCTTTATCCTTAATATAAGCGAGTTGTCCGTAGATGACCAGGGTGCAGATGATCAGGGATGCCGATATAAAAAACTGGATGATTACCAGGATATTACGTACGATGGGCTTTCCTTTGGCCGAAGCAAAACTGCCCTTGAGAATAAGTACGGGCCGGAAACGGGAAACATAAAATGCCGGATATGATCCCGCCAGGATTCCGATCATGATGCTCAGGCCGATCAGAAAAGCAATGATCCATAGATTGGATTGCGTGTACAGAGCCAGTGTTTTTCCAATCAGCATATTGAAATCCGTTTGAAAGATTCGGATCAGCAACAGCGCAAGCAGCAAAGCGATAAGCGAAATCAATACGGACTCACCGATAAACTGCCGGATGATCAGGGATCGCCGCGCACCCACCACCTTGCGGATGCCTACTTCGCGTGCCCTGCGCAAAGCCCGGGCTGTGGCCAGGTTCATGTAATTGATGCAGGCAATAAGCAGGATGAAAAGGGCGACGGTGGTGAAAATAATGATGTTGGTCGTACTGCCTTTGGTGTTGATGTCATAATCCACATCAGCATAAAGATGAACGTCGGGCAAAGGACAGATATCCATGTGCATGACCACGCCCACTTCCCGGTACAGGTAGTTGATGTGCTTTTCCAGGAAAGCAGGGAACCTGGCTTTAAGCTGGTCAGGGTCAGCACCTTTTTTCAATAATACATAGGTGTAATAATTGTGACCTCCGTTCCAGTCGAGGTACATGTTTTGCTTGTGGTAAAGGCTGGTGAAGGAGACCATGGCCTGGAGCTGCAGGTGTGAATTCGATGGAAAGTCAGGGATGACACCGGTAACTTTCAGTGGTTCTTCATTATTAAGGCTGATCACTTTTCCTATGGGATCTTCATCACCGAATATTTTTTGGACTGTAGATTCGCCGAGCACAACCGTGAATGGTTCATCCAATGCCAATTCAGCATTTCCTTCAAGCAGCGTGAAATCAAAAAGCGTAAAAAATGAAGAATCCACATAACTGATGTCCCTGATATGGTAGTTTTTGTCTTTATAAGTGAAAAAGCCGTTTGTTGGATTGGAAAAGCGCATCATGGTTTGCACCTCCGGAAGCTCTTCAATTATGGAAGGTCCGATGCCTGCAGTCATGATGGAAGATGAAGTAAAAACCCCTTCCGACTCACTGATATAATGCACCCGGTAAATACGGTCTTTCTGGCTGTGAAAACGGTCGAAGCTGAGTTCATGAAAGATATAAAGGAAAAGGAGGATGGTTGCTGCCAGGCCTATCGCTAAGCCTAAAATGTTAATGATCGAAAAGCCCTTATTACGCCAGAGATTACGAATTGCAACGAGGAGGTTGTTTTTGAACATGTTAAGCTGCTTATATACGTTTTTATGTAAAAGTATATGCTAAATCCCAAAAACCAAATAAGAAATTCCAAATAATTCCGAAATTCTAAATTCTAATATTCAAACTGTTTGGTATTTGCAGGTTTGAATTTGTATACTATTTGGAATTTGGAATTTCTTATTTAGAATTTTATTGTGAAACAATTTCAATATTTCCATTCACAGTCGATAAATGAAGACTGGCACCACCCTGACCAATGCTGCCAATTTTCTGATTAGCAGCATTTACCTGGTATTCGACATTTTGAAATCCTGATATGGTAACGATGCCATTTATGGTAGCGGCATTGAAATAGGCAGATATATTAGCAGGAAGCAAAATGGTGATGCCCCCATTGCTGGTCCCCAGCTCAATGACGTTGGTTGTATCCAGGGAAAGTGTAGTGCAATAAATACTTCCATTGCTGCTGAGTATTCTCAGGTCTCCCAGGTGTTCGATGGCGGAAATACTGCCATTGATAGCAGAGCAAAAGACATCTGATTTCCAGGAATCAATGCTAATATGGCCATTTATGGTATTCATGATCAGTTCAATGCTGTCCGGGGCGGTAACAGAGAAGTTCGCCTCGTACTGGCTTGGATCATCGGCTGGCATGCTTGCCTCCATGTAGATTTGATCCTTGCTGATGCTTTCAATAATCTTAATGTTGTTTAGCCGGCTCCTGGCTTCTTCCAGGCTACAACCCAGGCAATATCTCACTATATCAATACCAATGATGGAATCCATGCTTATGTTCGCCGATAAATCACCATTTACCGTTTTCAGGGAGATCTTTTCAATGCCATCCACAATGTAGGTTCTGCTTTCCATTTCTTCATACGGAACCATGCTGGCGCAAATCGAATTGTCTTCTCCTTTGCAAAAGACGAGAACGAGGATGATCAAGGGGATGAATAGATATTTCATACGGGTGTTGATTGATATGTAAAGATAGTAAATATAGTGGTTAGCGGTTAGTGCAAAAATAGTATTAAGTATCTTTGTACGCTCAACACATAGCCTATGTTATCAAAACCAGAAGATTGGAATGAACCTTACGATTTAAAGCCGGAGAAACTCGAGAACACTACCCATCCCGAATATGTACAACCCTGGAGTGGCTATGTTCCGTTCTGTCATCATCATAATACTGAGGATTGCGAGGAGCATCCTGTGCAAAAGGCCAATATCAAAAGGGAATGGATTTACAGGACGATAGAGGTGCAGGGCAATAAGTGGACAGAGATGGCCTGTGATCTGGCCAGGGAGGCTGTTGATCTGGGGGGAGGGCCTTTTGGGGCTGTGGTGATACAGGTGGATGATGAAACGCAGGAAATCATCCGTTATTGGAAGAGTCACAACCGTGTAACTATTGACAATGACCCTACCGCACATGCTGAGATCATGGCCATCCGAAGTGCGTGCCATTCCCTGGGGCTCTTCAGCTTACAGGATATTCCCAGGGCGATATCCCGGCTGCCTCAAAAAGGGAAATCCTCACATTGTGAGATCTTCTGCAGTGCAGAGCCCTGCCCGATGTGCTTTTCGGCCATCTTCTGGGCCCGCATCCCGGTAGTCTGGTTTGCAGCCACCCGCTTTGATGCCGACCAGCCCGGCCTGAATTTCTCTGATGCAGCCCTCTACAAAGAACTCGAAAAACCCTATCCCGAGCGCCAGACTACTGTCTACCAATGCGAAGTAGATAACTCGCTTGATGCCTTCAATCACTGGAAGCGGATACAGAAAATTGAATATTAGTGATTAGTGCAAAAATAGTATTAAGTATTAATGCGAATCAAGGGTTAAAGAATTAGGTTAATAAAAGCAGCTGCCATTTTACCAAACACATGTACCATTAGGCCC
>JAUXCL010000138.1 GCA_030618905.1 Bacteroidales bacterium
AAGCCTGACAATCTTTAACCTGGTCGGTAAAATGGTGATCTCCCACCAGGTTTCGGGTACTCATCCCGGAAGTGATTTACAAATACCTGTAAGCCACCTGACTCCCGGAATGTATATACTTGAGGTAAAGACCAATAATGCCTTTACAAACACATTGAGGAAATTCATCAAACAATAAGTGAAAAGAAATTAATGCTGACTTCCGGCTTTGAAGGTTCTGTATAATATATTAATACCCTGGGGACTGGTAGGTGATGGAAAGACTTTGCGCTCCAGCCAATCATTATAAAGGGTGAAATAATTCCCCACACCTGATTCATAGGTGAATACCTCAGCATTCGCAACATTGTCCCCGACCCATTCATAAGATTCCAGGTGTCCGCTTTCATAATAATTAAATGATACAATATCTGTCTGTATCCATGCCCCTCCACTGAATTCATAGTAGGCTATGGAATTTGGCATTGTAGATGTATAAGTAAAATAAGCTCTGAACTCCCTTTCCCATGTCCCACTATCAGAGAGGTAGGAATATTCAATATATTCTTTCATCTGTCCGCCCTGGTAGTAAAACATCGTTTTTCCGCTCTGGACCCATGTATCATCAATGAAATCAAATTCTTTCATTTCCTGGAAATTGTTACCATCATAGAAATACACTTCTTTAAAACTCTCCTGCCAGGCTGCACCTTCATATAAATATTCAATTTTCTCAAGCATCTTAGTGTTTTCATATAAAAATATACTACGCCAAAATGGGATCCATTGTGCACCTGTATAAATATGGTATATATGTTCAGTGAGCCGGTTATTGGTATAGTTTTTAATCGTCCTGTTGTCAGGTCTCCAGTTCCCGGCATCAAAAATGTAAGAAATTTCTGCAACATCATCTCCATGATATACATAATCTCTTCTTGATCCGGGTTCCCAGGCTCCCTGTATGTCCTGCTGATAACTATATCTGGCGGAAATCTTTTCACCTGAATACTCATAAACATTCTTCCAGGCAGGTATAGCATCCTGGTAGATAATTCCTTCCGTGATCCTGTAATTATCTTTTAAAAATGGAGCAGATGACGTTTCATCTTTCTCGCATGCACCAAGAAATACAAGTAACAATAACAGGTAAGATATTTTTGATAACTTACGCATTGATTTGGGTATAAACGACTAAAAACAATGGTCTCGTTACAAACAAATATACGACACGAATCTCATAAATGAAAATTATACGCACGTATTTTCACATAAGTTCGGAAATTACTAAGTATGGGGGCATACTTTAATTAAGTGAATCGACAAGCATCTGATAATCCCTGAATGCTTTTAAGACTTTATCATCTTGCAACATCAAGCGAATAAGCTGTTGTAACTCACTTTTAGACATCTGACCGTAATGAAAACGGTTGATCAATTGCTCTTCCTGCGGGATCATAATATAAGGGGTTTACATCTATTAATACGGAAAACCGGAAAAAGTGACCCTCGAACCCTAATATTTTTGAAAATTTGTCAAAATCACCACTTTGAACTTTGAACTTTGAACTTTCCTTGCTTTTATTTCCCTGATTTATTACATTTGTTAGAGATCAAATCTCACGAATCATGAAAACAATCATATTATTAACAAGTGTCATCTTAATTGCTTTAACATGTAATGTGGCCATGGGGCAATGCACTCCTGGCGATGAAATCACATGCCCGGACCCCGAAGAAAATGGCGAAATATGTCCGGATTCCCTGGCAGGCGGATTCTATATGGAACCTTACAACCAGGAAATTACAATCTTGCCACCGGTCTCTTTTGAAACCGGGCAGGGCAGCATTGATCTGCATCATATAACCCTGTTGGCCATTGACAATCTACCTGAAGGCATCACCTGGGAATCCAATGCCCCTGACGACGAATTTATGGCCGGAGTATACCATTGTATTTTATTGTCAGGTACTCCGGCTGATACCGGAAGCTTTCCAATGCATATTCAGGTAGAAGTGTTTATACAGGTCCTGCCCTCCCTCCCACCCGTATCTGCCGGAATACAAACAGATTCTTCAATTGCCATGATCATTTCCCCTGAAGCAAGCGGTATTGCAAATGATATTGACGGGTTCAGTATCCTGAAAAACAACCCCAACCCATTTTTACAAACCACAAGCATTAATTTCACCTTGAATAAGGCCGAATTGGTATGGATTCATGTGTATGATCTGACAGGGCAATGTCTGCACCAAACACAAATTAAAGCGGAATCGGGAATAAATAATTATCTTTTTGATGGGACATTTCTTCAAGCGGGAATGTACATTTGTCGCATTTCAACACCCTACCATAAGGCGTCAATGAAATTGATAAAGACAAGATAGTATTAAATGATCATCTCACTTCAAATCAGGCATTTACTAACACTTGTCTTTTTCTTATCAATCATTTTTCAATCCCTTGCACAAAAAGGCAGTGTCTCCGGTATAGTTACAGATCGCCAGACAGGTGATGCCCTGGCAGGAGTCAATGTTATGCTTGACAGTATTACGGGTGTAAGCACCGATAAGGATGGCAAATATTTACTTGAATTATTACCGGGCGTTTATACACTCAGCTTCACCTACCTGGGTTATGCCCCTGAAACGAATTCCGTTGCCATAGAAGATGATTCATTTTTAAATCTAAATATTTCCATGGCCACGACATCGATCAGTTTGGATATGGCAGTGGTCACGGCAGGAAAATTTGAACAACGTTTGGCAGATGTGACTGTTTCGATGGATATCATCCAGCCTGAATTCCTTGAAAACAACAATACAGTCAACCTGGAAACAGCCGTAAACCAGACTCCGGGTGTCGATGTGATGGACGGACAGGCCAGCGTGCGGGGCGGCGGCGGATACAGTTATGGGGCGGGCAGCAGGGTGATGATCCTTCTTGATGGTTTGCCTATGCTTACGGCAGACGTCAATGAAGCCAAATGGAATTACCTCCCTGTAGAAAATATAGCGCAGGTGGAGATCATGAAAGGTGCATCCTCGGCTTTGTATGGGTCATCTGCACTGAACGGTGTAATCAACGTACGGACCATGGTTCCCGGTAAAAAACCACAGACTAAGGTTTCTTTATTTGGGGGAATGTTTATGAAGCCCCGAAGGAAAGAAACTTCCTGGTGGTGGGATGCCAATCCCCTTTTCGGTGGTGCCAGTTTTTCCCATTTGAGGAAAGTGGGCTCTGTCGATCTGATGTTTAGTGGCAATGGATTCAGCAATACCGGTTACCGGATGGAAGATTATGAAGAGCGTATACGTTTCAGTGCCGGTTTCCGTCATCTTCCAAAGAAAGCCAAAGGATTAGCCTATGGATTAAATGCCAGTTTCCAGGAACAAAACAGTTCCGATTTCCTGATCTGGCAGGATGCCGATTCAGGTGCTTTTTTACAGAATCCGGATGTCATCTCACCAACCAGGGGCAGAAGGTTCAACGTTGATCCATATGTGCTTTTTTATGGTGAAAAAGGCAGCAAGCACAGTCTGAGGACCAGGTTTTACAGGGTATATAACCGTTTTGACGATGATCCTGATAAGAATAATGGCTCGGACCTGTATTATGGGGAGTACCAGTATCAAAAAGCTTTTAAAAGTGGCTTGAACTGGACCGCTGGATTGATCGGGTCATATGCGGAGACCAATGCAGAATTATTTGGAGACCATTACAGCAGCACTGTCGGGATCTATACGCAGTTGGATCAGAAATTCTTTGATCGTTTATCAGCTTCCCTGGGTTTGCGATGGGAAAGATATACATTGGATAAGTCAAAGGACGCTTCGAAACCGGTGCTCAGGGCGGGTGTCAATTACCAGGCAGCGGAATTTACCTTTATCAGGGCATCTTACGGGCAGGGCTACCGCTTCCCCTCTATTGCGGAGACCTATACCTCGACTTCACTGGGCAGTTTGAACATATTCCCGAACCCTGACCTGAATCCCGAAACCAGTTGGAGCACAGAGTTGGGTGTCAGGCAAGGTTTTAAGCTGGGGACCTGGACAGGTTTCGTTGATGCCGCCTTGTTCTGGAACGAATACCAGGACATGATCGAGTTTACCTTTGGAATATATCATGAGGACAGCACCGGTACTCCCGGTTTAGACGATATAGGCTTCAAATCCTTAAATGTCGGTGATGCCAGGATCACGGGTGTTGATTTGCTATTGGGAGGATCAGGATATTGCAGGCAGGTCTACCTGGAGCTCTTCACAGGTTACACTTACATGAACCCCATGGAGATCAATGCTGAAGATGGAGAAGAACAGGTTTTGAAATACCGTTACCGTCATTCCGTGAAGGGTGATATTGAACTGACATGGAAAAAGCTATCCGGAGGAATGAATTTGATTTATAATAGTCATATAGAGCGGATCGATGAGGCTTTTGAAGAGGAGATACTGGGTCAGGAGATCTTCCCGGGCCTGAAAGATTACAGGCTAAAAAACAACAAGGGCTTTGTGGTATTCGATTTCCGGGCAGGGTACCAGATTACCAAAGCATCGAAGCTGGCATTGATCATGAAGAATTTATTCAATAAGGAGTACATGGGCCGTCCCGGTGATATCATGCCACCCAGGAATATTACATTGCAGTATCTTCTCTCCCTCTAACGAACCCATCCAATTTCGCACTATGCTACTATCGTACTATGCTACTATCGTACTATGGTACTATGGTACTCGATAAAAGGCCTCTCATTTCTGAGAAGCTTCAGCGGTCCGGACGGGACTCGAACCCGCGACCCCGTGCGTGACAGGCACGTATTCTAACCAAACTGAACTACCGGACCAGTTTCCTAAAAGAACTTAAGGGAGTGCAAAATTAAACGAAAAAAATGATTATGCAAAAAATATTTTTACTTTTTTAGCCTCCATAATCAAAGATCATAGATCCGGCCTGTAAATATATGCACCAGCCATGTTTACATCATGGCACCTGATCCCTGATTCAAGACAGGCCGTTTGCCACCTTTCTACAACCCACGGGGCATTTGAGGCATCAAAGACCAAAAGGTCAAAATTAAATATCTTTTGCAGCTGCCCAACATGCAATTTCACATTATGGGATAAAATGATCACATCGACGGATATTTTCTTCTTGCTATGACTAACCTGGTCAGGTTTATCAATAAATAAAAACCTCATCCCTGAAAAGGAAACGAAGTTTTGATGGACAAAAACCAGGTCTTCAAGTACTTGCTCGGCTTGCAGTATACCATCTCCGAACATAAACCTCTCTTCTAATCCACAACGGATCCAGTAATTCTCCACATGATACAACATTTTAGATTCAGCATCCCTCAATACAGAATCGACAATCACAAGGTGTTCCTTCCCTTTGATAAATTCATATGCCCGATGGCCCCTGATAGAATAAACAATCACCTCCTGCTGCTTCAGCATTTCATTCTTCCTGATACTGAATGAAATGAGTATTCCTGAAAAACAAGCCAGGAAAATGATGATACAGGATTTCTTCTTCTGCCCAATAAAAACAAGCATTGCTATAAGCATCAAATACACCAAAAAGCAATCAATAGCATTGAGAAATAAGCCTTTTGATACTGCCCCGGGTATATCATTGATGAAGTGTATGCATGTATTCATGCCGTAAATAGTATGATCAAGCAGCCATGATAAGCAGTTGGCCAGCCAATACCAGGAAGCACTGAAAAGCAACATAAAGCCCAGGTAGATAATCAAACTGGAAAGCGGGATAACCAGCAGGTTGGTCAGTATAAAGTAATTAGGAAATTGATGAAAATAGTAAATAGCCAATGGAAACGTACCTGCCTGTGCAGCTATGGAAACCGTGATGATGGCCCAGGCTTTATCCGGAAGCCAATATCTCACATAAACCGCTTTGTATAAAAAGGGCTGGATTACGACTATACCGATCACCGCCAGGTAAGATAACTGGAAACCAATGGCCATGATCATATATGGATCTATCAGCAGCAATAAGAATGCGGATGAGGCCAGTGTATTGTAAGTGTTGGGGGATCTTCTCAGCCATCCTCCCAGGATAAGGAAAGTGATCATAGTAGATGCCCTCATCACCGAAGGGGAACATCCGGTTACCAAGGCATAAAACCAGATCAATGTGATGAGTGCCAGGTTTCTGATGGCATTTGTTCTCCTCTTCAGCCTTAGCAATGACAACAAAGACGACAGCACCAGGTAAATCACACCTACATGCAAGCCACTTACGCATAAGATATGCATGGCCCCTGCCCCCGAAAATGCATCCTGCAATTCCGGGTCCAGGTCAGAGCGAAAACCGGCCAGGATTGCGGAAGCAACCTTGTACTCCTCCCCTTCCAGTCCCTGCGCCTGAAGGATCTTCAGGATTTTATGCTGTAAGCCATGCGCAAATGCCAGGATTGGATTACCCCTGTCAGCATCCAGGCTTTCCCACTTATCAGAATGTACATAAACCTGTTCACACACCCCGCGATACTTCATGAAGCGCTGATAATCAAACTCATGTGGGTTTTTTGGGGGCTTGATTGCTTTCCATCCTGCATGGAGGATCAGGATATCCCCATAGTGAATTTGCGCAGACCTGTCATCCTTTTTAAGATAAGCC
>JAUXCL010000031.1 GCA_030618905.1 Bacteroidales bacterium
ATTTACTTGTAAACAACAAATTTTGCACTTTCTCTTGTTTGTCCGGCAAATAATTGCAGGATATAGGTTCCTCCGGGTAATGAGCTGCAATTCATCTCATAATGCAGTAATCCCTTAGGTTGCAGGCCCAGGTCCTTTTGATGAATGACCTTGCCGTTGATATCATAAACATAGATTTGAACATGTGCAGGTTCTTCCAGGTTGAAATCAGCAAAAACTTGATCCCTGACCGGGTTGGGGTAAACATTCATTGAGCTGGCACTTGATTTTCCAGGTATGGGATCAGCAATTCCGACTGGTTTTTGGAACTGGTCATTCAGGAAAATACCGCGACCATAGGTTCCTGCATAGATTACGCCATAATTATCTGTGCCGTGATACCATACAAGAATTGAGTCGACACCATCATAAGTCCAGACTGGAACTGATGGCTGTGCAATGAGCTGTTGTTTAAGCATGAAGATCGGCATTTCTCCTGTCGCTTCCTCATTTTCATCAACAGGCTGACTCCATTCCGGGTTTGATCCCCAGACATTAGCACTGGTAAAAAGTCCATGTTCTGTACCAATAATGGCCATGTTCGTGTTATTCATTTCGATGACTGAAGAATAAACTGGCATCTTCGGCAGATTGCCTTGTGCGGAAGTGAACTCTGGCGCTTCATCCAGGGCATTGCTTGACTTCAGTACATAATGATCATTTCCATAATTACCCAATGTAACAATCACATGCCTGGCATCATTAGGATCAATAGCAATAGAAGTAACTGCTTGTGAAATTGGTGTTGAAGTTCCTGGCACGTTAAGTGCAATCTCTGTGGTAGATATCTGACAGTATGGGCTTCTCACATCGGCCCTTTCATAATTGTAGGCAAGACCAATATTTGCTATTCTGTACAAGCGCCCTTCCTGTGTACCAACCCATGCATAATTAGCATCCGCAGATGTTGCAATACACTGTGGGTTTCCTTCAAATCCAACTTCATCTTTGTTGGAGATCAGGAACCATTCAGGTGGCAACTTTGTGAAATCTATAGCTTCCTGGGTCATCCATACCTCATCAGTATAGGTGATAAAGAATTTGGTCGCGACAACATCTTGAACCAGGATCGAATCATTGGGACCCATGTCTTTTGGCAGGATATAATAAAATGGAAATTCCTGGTTGTTACTAAATACTGCAACATCATCACCCTGGCTATATGAATTTTGACGGGTGAAGAAATAAACTGAATCCCTGCTGTTTTCATTGTCAAAGTCTTCCCACAGTATGCTTGGGAGCAAGAAAGTGTTGTCAGGGATTGACATTCCACCACCCAGGAATGAATTTGAATAGCTAACACCATCATCATCTGACCTGAAAAGGTATGTTGTTCCTATATTATGCGTGCTGACAATTAGCACATTAGGATTTATTGATGAAATGTTTGAATAACCTCCATCGCCTCCGGTCAGTGTCCTTCCATTTCTGTTGGTAGCAGGATTTCCATAACCGCTGATGGTCAATACACCATTATCCTGAAGACCGCCAATGGTATAATATTTATATCCGGAATAGCCAACAGTATAAAACTGTGAGGAATAATATACTTTATTGGCCTGGCTGAATTCATAGTAATCAGAATTCAGCAATCCGGTTGAGACACCACCATCGTTACCGACAACACATTGATTGTTGAACCCGGGTCTGAAAACGACGATATGTTGATCTTCATGCAAATGTGATGTGAATCCGGGAATAGGGACGTCGAGAGATCTTTCGGTCCACTGATAATATCCAAAGCCATTATATTTTTTACCTTCCCACAAATTGATCCCCCCAAGCAAAATGTGATAAGGATCATCCGGGAATACCATGATGCAGTTGTCATAAATACCCTGTCCCGATCCAACTTCAACACCATGGCCGAAAATATTCAGGGTTGCTGTACCACCGGGAGCGATAATCCGCCAGTCTGTTCCACCGTCTTCAGAAAAATATATGTTGTCCATTGCGCCGGATTCTTTGACAACGCTGGCATAAATAATATTGGGATCGGAAGGAGCAATGGCAAATTCAATCCTGCCTATATTGGAGGTAGGTAAACTGGCACTGTCGCCCCTTGACATTAATATAAACAGGTGAGGGTCTCCGGTAGATGAAATATAACAAAGGTTGTCGATATCGGTAACGACTTTACCATCTGAACCTACTTTCACATCCAGCGAATTTCCAACAAGCAGGCTTCCTTCAAGTGTTCTGGCCAGGGCCCATGTAAGGCCACGGTCATTGGAATAACGCAAGCCCCTGTTGGTAGAGGCAAATAGATTATTTTTACCGGCATCATAGGCCAACTCATTAATGAAGGCCCATGCTGCAGTGTCATTGTTTATGGTTGGTTTTGTATTAGGGAGCTGGGTGAAATTTTCTTGATCTGTAGACTTATAGATTCCGGTTCCGATAAAGCCTCCATTGTAACCCAGGGGGCCAAAATCTGTGAAATCCTCTGTGGCAAAACTTTCACCGGTACCTGCGTAAACATTACCCTGATCATCCTGGGTCAGACAGCAAACCTTTAAAGCCTTTGCCCAGCCATTGATCTTGTTCCATGTAAGTCCATTGTTAAATGATTTGTAAAGGCCACCACTAACGCTGGCTGAAATGATGGTGTTGCCGGATGCGTCAGTCTGGTCATAAATGATAGCCCTGGTTCTGCCACTGACATTATCAGGCCCGAGAAGTTTCCAGTCCATGACTTCACTACGGTTAGCAGAAGCTAAGTCTTCAACATGATTTCGGGCATTTACCACATCCCTGAAATCAATCTGGCCGGTAAGCTGGTTATTCCTGATCTTGGCCAGGTACTTTGCGGCCGGCTTAAATACTTTACCATTGTTTAAGATGGGTGCATTGCTTACAGGAGTAATTTCTTTTTGGTGCAAAAAAGAAGATGAAAAAAGGAAGAAGATGAGACCAAAAGCAAATACAAATAAGCTGAATGGTAAAATTCTATTTTTCATGTTAGTTTAATTTGATTTTTGGTTTAAAAAAATATTAAGGCAATGTTTACTACATGTTAATTGCTGGCACAAGTTACATCTTTTTTAAATAAATTCAACTTATGACAACCAAAAATATTAACATTCATTAGCAAATATAACTTAAAAAGTTAATAGACACAAATATATAAAATTTTTAAAAAAACACAAGATTAAGTCAGTTATCGGTCGTTTAAAATCAGTTAACGGTATGTTGTGGATTGCCCTTTTCCGGCTATTGCGAAAATGAAATTTTCGCAAGGAAAAAGAAATGATACTTATATTTTTTTCAGGATATTCTGGGGAATCCAGCCAATGCTACCGTTGGCTATCCTGATCTCATACCAGCCCTCAACTTTATCGGTGATTTCCACTTTAGTCCCTTCATGGATCACGAACAGATCCACGCTGCTTTTGGAAGGTGAACTCTTTACCGTAATGGTCGGTGAAAATATGATGGCATATTTGTCGCTGATCTGCTGATTATATTTTTGATAAGCAATTGCTGTTGAGATAATTAGCATAATACCTATGGTTAAACTAACCCAAAATGAAATCCTGCGCAATCCGGGACTCCTGCTGATGATAAACACAGCAGCAAGGAGAATAATCATCAGGTACAATCCAATCGTTATTCTGGCCCAGTCATCCGGACTAAAAGTCTTTGAAAAATCTTTCCACCAACGTACATAAAACATATCGGGTACGGCTTCAATCTTGTCCACAATCTGGCTGTTTGCAATATTCAGATTAAACTGGATCTGTTGATCATTGGGATTCAGCTTTAAAGCTTTTTCATAATTCAAAATAGCGGACGGAATATCTTTGATCTTGAAATAAGCGTTGCCAAGATTGTAATATAATGCTGCAGAGGAATAATCTTCTTTGAGAACATCATTATAGAGGTCAATAGCCTCCTGATACACACCGGCATTGTATGCCTGATTGGCTTGCTCAATCACTGGGAACTGAGATTCCTGCGCTTGTGACACCAGAAATGTAAAGATGACTATAATGCTGATCCAGGTTCTGTTCATGCTGCTCTATTATGATTTCAGTTCTCTTTCAATCCTGCTGATAATACTTAATGCTTCAGTATAAATTTCATTCATTGACGATGATTTATCACCAGGTGCAAATCTGGCAAATTCACAATGATCCAGAGTTTGTATGAATTCATTGATCGTTTCTTCCTTTATCGATTTATCTTTCAACCTGTCATGAACGGTTTCCATCGATAATTCTGCAAAAAGAATATTAAACTTATCACCCAAATATCCCCATAAGGTTCTTGAAACTTCATTGTAAAAAGCTGTATCATTGCTTTCTTTCATGAATTGATTTGCTTTCCTGAGATTCTTCCTGGCCACTTTAGTAGCTTTACGATTTTTGACCAATGCCGCATTTCCCTGGATTTTGGTTTTTCTTCGCCAAAAAATGATAAGGATAAGGAATAGAAGCAGTGGGATGATCAGCCACAGAAAGAATGTGCTTGAGCCGAAAAAGAAAACACCTGTTTTATTGATTTGGAAGGGCAATGTTTTAATATGGCGTATGTCACTTCCGATATATTGAATGTCTGCTTGTGAAACACCACTGTAGGTGACACCAACGGATGATCCGGTCCCTTTCTCAACGCTTAATGTATAAGCAGGCGTATTTATTGTTTTGAAAGTTTTACTGGCCAGATCGAAATAAGTAAAATCATATGACACAATGTTGAATGTCCCGGCACTTCTGGGAATGAGGAGGTATTCGAAAGTTCTGGTGCCAGAAACACCAGCAGCAGAAGTCTTGATATTGTTGATAATTTTCGGGTCATATGCCTCAATGTCAGGGGGGAAACTTAAGTCAAACTGCTTAATCAATTCAATATTGCCTTTCCCTGCTATGGTATATTTAAGGTTTACAGCTTCATTGGCCCTGAGCTCAGTTTTGTCTATAGATGATTTAAGGGAATAAGTTCCTACTGCACCACTGAAGTTCACAGGTCTGTTTTCAAGAGGCAAGGGCCTGATATTAAGCTTGATGGCATTTGATTTTAGAGATAATTCTACATTTTGGTAGAAACTGTTAAAAAAAGGATCATCAAAGAAATTATCAAAGAATGGGTCACGGTTCCTTTGTGCTCCTTGCTTCCTGATCTGTGCGATACACTCAAGCTCCATAGGATCAAGGACCAGCTCTCCGGTTTTTTGAGGGAATAAGGCGACCTTCTTCAAATCGGCTACAATATATTCCTTGCCATTGTATACTTCAGTATACTGATTTAATTTTTGGTTATCCTCCAATAAGTCATTTGACCAGAACCCGGAAAATGATGACATCCTGGCAACACTGATCTGGCTTATAGGTACCATTGTATATATTTTATAGGTCACAATGACCTGCTCACCCATATATGGATTTTTCTTGGTGATAAATGCTTTAATGAAAACATCATCTTCTGAGCCAGCCTGGCTGCTGGAACCTGTTGCATGACCTTGCGTTGAGGGTGCTTTGCTTTTGGTTACTTTGATCACAAGTTTGTTGGAGGTATACATCAGTTTGTCCACATACACAGAGGCTCCGGGAATGGTGAATTCACCTTCTATAATGGCCTGCAAATAATAAGTGAAAGTAGCACTGACGGCCTGCGACATCTTTCCGTTGATAATCTGATAACTTCGGTTGGTAGACATATTGGGACCACTTAAAACCCTGAAATCCTTGAGATCCGGTCCGCGAAACTCAGTGCCATTTTCATTGACTGTATAAGTTAACTGGAACCGGTCACCCACAGACACTTGTTTTCTCGAAGATGCCGTAAACTTCACATCCTGAGCAAAGCTTGCCTGTGACAAAATGATTAAAAATGATATGAGTTTCAATATGTTGCCCATCCAGGTTTCAAATTATTGACAAAAGTATAAATACCTGTCGATTATTCTCACGTTTACCAGTCTTTTTCTGATTTCACTCGTTTTGCACTCTTTGCTTTTTGCGCATTGATCTTTTCCAGAGTTTTTTTCTCTTCGTTTTTCAAGGCTTCAAGCATTCTTTCAGCATCTTCCCTGGATATCTGCCTGGGTTGTTGCTGTTGTTGATCCTGTTGTTGATCCTGTTGTTGTTGATCCTTTTTCTGGTCCTGCTCCTGTTGATCCTGATTTTGCTGATCTTGTTGCTGATCTTGTTGCTGATCCTGGTCTTGCTGATCCTGATTCTGCTGGTCCTGATTTTGATCTTGCTGCTGCTCTTGCTGCTGTTGATCTTGTAATAACTTTTGAGCATAAGCCAGGTTGTACTTCGCATCCATATCATCCGGATTGATCCTTAGCGAATTCTTGTAAGATTCAATACTGGAATTCAATGCTTTTCCACTTATTTCAGCACTATCTTTCGCCAGCTCCAGCAATGAATTTCCCAGGTTATAATAAGATTTCGACATGGTTGCTTCATCAAGGCTTAATTTAGACACTGAATCAAAAGCCGCTGAAGCCTGGGCAAAATCTTTTTGTTGATATAGTACATCACCCAGGTTAAAGATCCCTTTATGTGTGTGGTCCTTGGCATGGATAGATTTCAGGTAATCTACCTGGGCTTTCTCAAAGTCGCCTGCCTCGTAGGCCCTGTTTCCTTTCCGGATATGCTTTTTCTCACTTTGCCCGAAAGTAAACATGGTAAAAAACAAAAACATCAATATCCAAATAGTCTTATTCATATTCTATGATCATTCACTTCCACTTATTAAACATCAAATAACTTAAACCTTCTGAACCATCTGCTTTTCCTCTCAAATATGAGAAATTCAATGAGCAGGAAGAATAAGCCGAATGCAATGAAATACTGAAATTGGTCTTCATAATCTGAAAACATTTTGGTTTCAATTTCAGATTCTTCAATTTCATTAATCTTGCCCAATACTTTGCTCAGGCCCGCTTTAGTATTATTGGCCCGGACATAAATGCCATTACCTGCCGAAGCAATTTGCTGCAGCATGGTTTCATTCAATTTGGTAATGATGGTTTGGCCATCTTTATCTTTTTTAAAGCCTATCTGTTGATTATAATTATTGTATACGGGTATTGGTGCCCCGTCCGGCAAACCCATTCCAATAGTATAGACTGTAATATCTTTTGCGGCTGCAGCTTTTGCTTCTTCCACAGCGTCGCCTTCATGATTTTCCCCATCAGTAATGATCACAATGGCTTTGTTATGCTGCTCTTCACCAAAAGCATTCACCGCCATGCTGATGGCATCTCCAATGGCAGTTCCCTGGGAAGGGACATTTTTTGTGCTGATGGAAGAGAGGAATAATTTGGCGGCTGCATAATCAGTGGTGACAGGGAGTTGTGTATATGCATTGCCGGCGAAGATGATGATCCCGAGCCGGTCGCCTTCAAGTTGGTCGATTAACATTGAGATGGCTTGCTTGGACCTCGAAAGACGATCTGGCTGGATGTCTTGTGCGAGCATACTATTGGAAACATCCAATGCAATCATAATATCTATACCCTTTCGTTGAACTTTTTCCAGCCTGGATCCTGTTTGTGGATTAGCAATGCCAATGATTACCAGGGCATAAGCGATGATGAAAAAGATGAATTTATACATTAGGCGCAGATCCGACCTGTCGGGAATGAGTTGGCTGATCACATGCATATCACCAAAGCGCTTTAAAGCAATTCTTCTCCACCTCATCATGATCAGGAAGACGATCAAAAGTACTGGTATCGCCAACAAGGCATATAAGAATTCCGTATGTTCAAACCTGATCATATATGGTATTAAGGTATGGTTCTTAAAATTGTATTTCTGAGTAGGAATTCAAGCAAAAGCAGTAGAATGGCCATTAAAGCAAGTGGAAGAAATTCTTCATTCTTCTGTTTGAATTCTGTAACATCTATTTTAGATTTTTCCAACTGGTCTATTTCTCTGTATATTTCTTCCAGCTTTTGATTGGAAGTGGCCCTGAAATACCTTCCTTCCGTTGCTTCGGCTACCTGTTGAAGCAATTGTTCATCAATTTTTACCTCCATGTTCTGGTACTGGATCCCAAATGGTGTTTGCACCGGATACGGAGCTGTTCCCATTGAGCCCACACCAATGGTATAGATCCTTACCCCATAAAGCCTGGCAATCTCTGCTGCTGAGATGGGATCCACCGAACCAGCATTATTCACGCCATCCGTGATCAGAATGACGACCTTGGAGATGGCTTCGCTCTCCTTTAGCCGCGAGACAGAGGTTGCCAGTCCATCCCCAATGGCTGTGCCATCTTCAATCATTCCGCTTTTAATGTCCTTAAATAAGTTCTCAATAATGCTATGGTCTGTCGTTAATGGTGATTGCGTAAAGGTTTCACCGCTAAAGATTACCAATCCAACCCTGTCGTTGGGCCTTCCCCGGATAAAGTCAGATGCCACAGCTTTTGCTGCTTCAAGGCGGTCAGGACGTAAATCCTGGGCCAGCATGCTGCTGGAAACATCCAGGGCCATGATGATGTCAATACCTTCAATGCTGACGTCTTTCCTGCTCAGGCTGGATTGGGGCCTGGCCAGGACAAGGATCAGCAAGGCAACTGCCAGGATACGGAAGACAAATAATGCATGATAGAGGTACTGTTTGAAGCTCATCCTTTTTTGTATATACTCATCCCTTGAGGAAACCTGCAAAGTCGGATGACTGGTCCTGACTTTATACCAATACCATAATCCCATGAGTGGGATCAGGATGAGCAGGTATAAAAACCCCGGATTAGCAAATTCTATATTGTCAAACATCAATTCAATACTTTGGCAGGTGTTTCCTGGTTGTTTTTTGCTGTTTCTTCAGTATTTTCTTCCTGGACTAAAATGGTCTTTTTGACAAATTCTATACTATTGCTCAGACTATTATCATTGTCCAATGGCAGTGGTTTTTCTTTGGCAAACTTGACCAGGTCGGCCAGGGTCAGGGTTTGGCCAAGTTTGCTTTTGATCTCTACATCTGTAAGGTCTTCACGCAAAGTGCTCATGATCTCATCGGTGGTCATTTCCACAGCATTGATCGCAAATCTATTCTCAATATAGAGGCGGACGATATCTGTCATCGCCGTGTAATACTCCTTCACTCTTCCGGCTTGCCATAGTTTTTGAAGGCGAAGGTCTTCCAGATCATTAAGTGCGATAACATGAGCAGGTAATTTGGGTTTGGACCTGATCTTAAACACCGGTTCTGCACTTTTCCGCTTTTTGAGGTAATAAAATATCAAAAGGCCCAATAAAACGATACCCATACCTCCCAGTATCCACGGCAATGCTTCCGCAAAGGTATAAGGGGCAGTCAAGGGAGCTTTGATGACCTTGATGGCTTTGGAGGTATCCACTTCCACAGTATGAATCCGGATATAAAATGGCCTTGTTTCTGCCAATTCAGTTACCGTGTCATCTTTAGCTCCATGGAAAAAACGAACAGGAGGGACCAGGTATACTCCCGAGTCAAATCCTGTGATCAGGAGGTTTTGAAAATAGGTCTTGAGGTTTTTATTGTCTGAGGGCAGTGTGTCAACGCCAGTCTTTTTAACGATTTCAATGTACTGCGTCAGTGTATCCTCAAAGGCAGGCCAGGATACCAGGTGGTCTGAAGGAACAGTAAGTTCAAATCTGAGGTTTACCTGGTCACCAATCAGTAATGAGTCCGATTCCAGAGTGGCAAGGGCTTCAGCCTGTTGTCCTCCGGCGCGGCTGGCGATGACCAGGAAGACGCCTGAAATAATAATATGTATAATATTCCTGATCATTAGATTACAGCCTGGCTTCCCTCATCTTAAATAGTTTCATAAGCGGCCTGACATAATCCTCATCAGTCCGGATATTCACATAATCCACTCCGCTTCTCTTGAATAGTGATGTTAGAAAATGATCTTGTTCCTTCCATCTCCTGGCATAATGCTTTCTGAGTTTGGAACTTGAAGTATCAACCCATGATGAGGAATTACGTTCTTTATCATATATTTTCACCAACCCGATATTGGGCAGTTCAACTTCACGGGGATCAAAAATTCGTATGGCACCGACATCGTGTTTGTTCCCTGCAATTTTTAGTGCATTATCGAAATCCTTATCCATAAAATCAGAGATCAGGAATGCAGTACACCTTTTTTTCAGCGCATTGGTAAGGAAACGCAATGCTTCCGAAATATTAGTCTGCTGGCTTTCAGGTTTGAAATCAATCAATTCCCTGATAATCCTCAAAATATGTGTGGTGCCTTTCTTTGGGGGGATGAACTTTTCAATGATGTCACTGAAAAAGATAACACCCACTTTGTCATTGTTATGAATTGCGGAAAATGCAAGAACTGCAGCAATTTCTGTCATCTGCTCTTCTTTAAGCTGGAGCTGCGTTCCGAATTCATTCGAGCCACTCACATCGATCAGCAGCATCACTGTCAACTCACGCTCTTCATCAAATATTTTAATATAAGGATGGTTGAACCTGGCTGTAACATTCCAGTCGATATTCCTGATATCATCTCCGAATTGGTATTCACGTACTTCGCTGAATGCCATTCCTCTGCCCTTGAAAGCACTGTGATATTGCCCGGAGAATATCTGATTAGATAATCCCCGGGTTTTAATCTCAATCTTTCTGACTTTTTTAATGATATCGGAAGTGTCTAATTCCATCCTTTTATTATGTAAGCAAAATCAACTATTAACCCAATCATATGAATTTCTTGCAGTCGTACCATTAGGGTACTTCGACTGTATTCAGAATTTCGTTGATAATTTCTTCTGATGTGATATTTTCTGCCTCCGCTTCATATGTCAATCCAATCCTGTGTCTCAGTACATCATGTGTGACGGCACGGATATCTTCCGGAATAACGTATCCACGGCGTTTGATAAAAGCATAGGCTTTGGCGGCAAGGGCCAGGTTGATACTTGCCCTGGGAGATGCCCCGAAGTTAATCATGTTTTCAAACTTTTTCAGCTTGTAATCAGCTGGAAACCTCGAAGCAAAGACAATATCAGTAATGTAGTTTTCAATTTTTTCGTCCAGGTATACTTCCCTGACAATATTTCTGGCTGAGATGATATCCTTTGGTTTGAGGATTTTATTGGTATGGGGGAATGAGCTGCTGATATTTTGCCTGAGGATCAGTTTTTCCTCATCCTTATTTGGGTAACCGATCACGACTTTGAGCATAAAGCGGTCAACCTGTGCTTCAGGCAAGGGGTAAGTACCTTCTTGTTCAATTGGGTTTTGTGTGGCCATAACCAGGAATGGTTCTTCGAGGGGGTAGCTGTGGTCACCAATGGTAACCTGACGTTCCTGCATGGCTTCCAATAAAGCACTCTGAACTTTTGCCGGCGACCTGTTTATCTCATCTGCCAGGATAAAGTTGGCGAAGAGAGGTCCCTTTCTAACTACAAATTCCTCTTTTTTCTGGCTGTATATCAGTGTTCCCAATAAGTCAGCCGGCAAAAGATCAGGTGTGAACTGAATCCTGCTGAACTTTGCGTCGATGGTATTGGCCAGCGAGTTTATGGCCAGCGTTTTTGCCAATCCCGGCACGCCTTCAAGCAGGATGTGACCGTTTGATAATAACCCAATTAATAATCTTTCTATCATGTGCTTTTGTCCTATAATGACCTTGTGCATTTCCATGCTTATCATGTCGACAAAAGCGCTTTCCTTTTGAATACGTTCGTTTAACTCTTTTATGTCAGTCTGGATCATGTTGTCTTTTTTAAATTCCAGAAGCAAAGATAGCCCATGTATATCCAATGATTCCAAGCATTTATGTTAAAATATGTTAAATGCTTTGTTAAGAATTGTTAAGCGGATTTTAAGAGCTATGAGACAGGTGGTATTTACATTGGATTTTCTCGTCATGCGTCATGCCTGCCGGCAGGCAGGTCATTCGTCACGGGAAATTAAATTTCTTTTTTAATATCTTCCAGGAACCCCTTCACCTTTTTAAGTGATTTAATGATTTCAAAGGTATGTTCAGTTTCTTCAGGATTTTCTTTGAGCTTTTGTTTGGCACCGCTAAGGGTGTATCCCTGCTCTTTAACAAGGTTATAAATGAGGTGGAAATGATCAACATCTTGCTGGGTGAAGAAGCGGTTGCCTTTTTTGTTTTTATGGGGTTGGATGATGTCGAATTCCTTTTCCCAGAACCTGATAAGAGATGTGTTCAAATCAAACATCCCGGCAACTTCACCTATACTGTAATAGACCTTTCCGGTATCCATGTTTTCAGGAGACATAAAAAAGTGAAATTAATACATTAAAGATAAACAAAATCGGAAATACTTCGCTTATGACAGGACCTGGTTGTCTTTTGATGCCAACTCCCTGACTTTTTCAAATTCTTCCGGAGTAAAGTCATTATAGAAGTAATTGACGGGATCTATCTTTTTATTGTTATAGACTACTTCATAGTGTACGTGTGGGGAACGTGACAAACCAGTATTCCCAACATATCCAATGATCTCACCACGTTTTACCTTGCCATGTTTCTTAACGATAATGGTTTTCATATGGCCATAAAGGGTCTGGTAGCCATAACCATGGTCAATAATGACGGTTTTCCCATATCCGCCATGCCTTCCAACCAACTTGACCTTACCATCACCGGTTGCATAAATTGGGGTGCCTGAAGGAGCTGAAATATCAATACCATAATGCATCCTGCGGTACTTCAGGATGGGATGAAAACGCATGCCATATCCGGAAACAATCCTGCCTTCACCCTTTTTAATGGGCTGGATGGCCGGGATGCATGCCAGCATCTCAGCTTTATTTTTGGCAAGCCTGAAAACTTCATCAAAGGATTTGGATTGTATAACTGTTTGACTGGTCAATTGATCCAGTCTCTGAGTCGTTTCAATAATAATTTCTGAATTGTTATAACCATCGAGACGGGCATACCTGTCCACACCTCCATATCCGGCATTTCTGATAGACCATTCAATGGGTTCAGACTCAAAAATAACCCGGTATATATTATCATCCCGTTCCTGCATATCCGTCAGGACATGAGCAACCTGGTCGAGACGGTCATCCAGGATCTCATATTGAAGCTTATATTGCTCAATTTCTCTTTGCAGCATCCGTTCCTTCGGAGAATCAAATACCACATACGCAACAATAATGATTACCGTTGAAAAAGCAAGTCCTGTAAAGAAATACCCAAGCAAACGCAATAAGAGGGATTTAGCAGTACGACGGACCTTATCGTATGTCAGAGATTTGGGATTATAACGATATTTAACCTTAGCCATAATCTTGTTTCGAAATGTAATAGAACGTTTAGTTTTTATTTTTACGCATTATAAGGCAACAAAGTTAGTATTTTCACCTAAATTTGCAATCTTATTAAAATAAAAAATTCAACAACACGTAGTTAACAATTGTTGATCAATTTATGAAATCCGCAGAAGTCAGGCAAAAATTTTTAGATTTTTTCAGGGAAAAAGACCATCAGATTGTTCCTTCATCACCCATGGTTATTAAGAATGACCCCACCTTGATGTTCACCAATGCAGGCATGAACCAGTTCAAGGATATTTTTCTGGGCAATACACCTGTTAAGCATCGCCGGGTTACAGATACGCAAAAATGCCTGCGTGTGTCGGGTAAGCATAATGACCTGGAAGAGGTTGGTTTGGATACATACCACCATACCATGTTTGAGATGTTGGGTAACTGGTCATTTGGCGACTATTTCAAGAAAGAAGCCATCGCCTGGGCCTGGGAATTACTTATTGATGTGCTGAAGGTTGAAGAGGACCGCCTTTATGTTACTGTTTTTGGCGGTGATGATGCAGATGGAATTACTACGGATGAAGAAGCATATCAATACTGGAATAAGATTGTTTCCAGCGACCGGATCTTATATGGCCCCAAAAAAGATAATTTCTGGGAAATGGGAGAAACCGGCCCATGTGGACCATGCTCCGAGATCCATATTGATATCCGTAATGATAAGGAAAGGGCAAATTTGCCCGGCATAGAATTGGTAAACAAAGACCATCCTGAGGTCATTGAAATATGGAACCTGGTATTTATTGAGTTTAACAGGGCAGCTGATGGTAAGCTAAATCCCTTACCGTCCAAACATGTTGATACCGGAATGGGGTTTGAGCGACTCTGCATGGTACTGCAAGGTGTGAAATCCAATTATGACACTGATGTGTTTCAACCCATCATCAGGAAAATTGCTGAAATTGCCGGGGTGCAGTACGGTGAACAGGAGGATGCAGATATTGCTGTCAGGGTGATCGCCGACCACTTGCGTGCCATTGCATTTGCAATTGCCGACGGTCAGTTGCCTTCAAATACAGGAGCCGGTTATGTAATTCGCAGGATATTGAGAAGGGCAGTTCGCTATGCATATACTTTCCTTGACCTGAAAGACCCATTTATCAGTGATTTGCTGCCCGTATTGGTGAAAGAAATGGGAGAAGTATTTCCTGAGCTCAAAAAGCAGGAAACATTAATTTCCCGCGTGATCAAAGAAGAGGAAACTTCATTTTTAAGGACCCTTGCACAGGGGATCAGGAAATTTGATCTATATATCAAATCAAATCCGGATTTGCAGACCATTGATGGCAATTTTGCCTTTGAGTTGTTTGATACTTATGGTTTCCCCATCGACCTTACCCGGCTTATGGCCAGGGAAATTGACAGGGATGTCGATATGAATGGATTTTATGAGGGGCTTGCTGCCCAAAAGAACAGATCGAAGCAGGCAGCTGCCAGGGATACTGAAGATTGGCAGGAAGTGAAATCCATTGATGGACTGACGACATTTTTGGGATATGACCACCTGGAAGCCGATGTAAGGGTGGTAAAATACAGGAAGACCAGGTCGAAGAATAAGGATCTCTATGAGATCATACTGGACCAGACACCTTTTTATGCAGAAGCAGGCGGTCAGGTAGGGGATACCGGACAATTGATATTTGGTGAGGAAAAAATCCCTGTAATTGATACCAAAAAGGAAAATGACCTGATCATTCATGTGAGTACTAAATTCCCCGCTGACCCTGGGGGTATTGCTCATGCTGAAGTAAACGCCATCAAAAGAAACGATACCATCAATAACCATTCTGCCACTCACCTGATGCATCACGCACTGCGCAGGGTGTTGGGCGATCATATTGAGCAAAAAGGTTCCCTGGTTGACGAAAATCATTTGCGTTTTGATTTTTCCCATTTTCAGAAACTTACTGATGAGGAGATCATGGAGATTGAGGCCATTGTGAACAAAGAGATCCGCATGAACCTTGCAAGGGAAGAAAAACGTTCCATACCTATAGATAAAGCCCTGGAAATGGGTGCTATGGCTTTTTTCGGAGAGAAATACGGGGATGAGGTCCGCGTTGTTAAATTTGGGGATTCTATTGAATTATGTGGGGGTACGCATGTTCCTCAAACCGGGCAGATCGGTTTTTTCAAGATCATCAGCGAAGGAGCTATTGCAGCCGGTATTCGTAGAATTGAGGGTTTGACAGGAGTTAAAGCAGAAGCCTATTTGCAGGAACAGGCCAGGACTGTTGCATCCATCAAAAACCTGATCAAGGGCCAGAAAGATATTGTCAGAGGTGTGGAAAGCCTGATCGAGGAAAATTCGAAGCTGCAAAGGCAAATGGCCCAGCTCAATAAGGATAAAGTAAGGCACCTGGAATCTCAGTTGAAAGGGCAGGTGGAAGATGTCAATGGCGTACATTTTCTAACCCTTAATCTGGAAGATGACAATGCACTCATTAAGGACCTGGCTTTTTCTATGCTGAAGGGAGATGAGCAATTGTTCATGCTAATCGGCAACCGGCAAAATAGCAAAGTCTTTCTGACCCTGGCTATTGGCAAGAATTTGATTGACAAAAAGGGCTTAAACGCAGGTGCCCTGATCCGTGATTTCGCCAAAGAGATTAACGGAGGAGGAGGGGGACAGCCTCATTTTGCTACCGCTGGTGGAAGCAACCCACGGGGCCTTGATAAAGCTTTTGAAATGGCACGGCGGTTTGTAGGAAACCTCTAGCTTAAGAATTGACCAATTCACCAATCTACCCCAATTGACCAAATAAATTACAATTTTATAATATTCAAGTCATCCAATTTTCAAAGTTTGAAAATTGATCATTCGATCATTGTCGTATGGAGTTTAATTGGTCAATTGGTACAATTGATGCAGATTGGTCAATTCTTAAGTATATTATATTAACCCCAAATATCCCTTAAACTACATCTTTTTCC
>JAUXCL010000082.1 GCA_030618905.1 Bacteroidales bacterium
ATCCATTCCCAACAGGGGATACGGGCACCGCTTATTTGTATAAGGTATATCCCAACAAGCAGATCGTGGCCATTGACACCAACATATTTGCAGATTATGGCTATTACTATTTTTCAAATAAGTTACCAGGAAATTACATCGTTAAGATCGCCTTGACTCAGAACTCCGAAAATTACAAGAACTACCTGCCGACCTATTTCGAGGATCAGTATTGCTGGCTACAGGCACAAACCATCCCTTTAGGGGATACCAACGCATACAACAGGCATATTTATCTGCACCCAATCCCGGGAGCAGAAGCAGGTTTTGGGACAATCAGAGGACAAATCATTCAGGAGTTTGGCACTACATTCGATTTCCCATATCGATTATCATCCACGGAGATTATCCTGGCAGATCCGGATGATCAGGCGCTGGATTTCACTTATAGTGATGAGACAGGGGAATTTGCCTTCAGAAACATTGCTTATGGTACGTATAAACTCATTGCTGATCATATCGGTAAATATGCTTTGCCTGTTTTAGTCGAGTTGAGTGCCATCACACCTGTTGTGGATACCGTGCTGATTAAACTTTTTGATCATAATGTTACAGGAATGGATGAGCTGCCCGGTATCATTCCCTTTGAGGCAGGAAACATCTATCCAAATCCAGTCATGGGTGAACTCAATCTGGAGATTCAATCACTGAATAATATCAGGGTCATCATAAGCATAATGGATATTCATGGCCGGAAAATTATCGAAGAGACGAAGTATTTATCCCCCGGTGAAAACAGGGTTCAGATTCCAGTTGCTGATCTCCCACGGGGCATCTATTTGCTGATGATCCGAACTTCGAAAGATCTTTATAGCATATCCAGAAAATTTATCAAATAGTTCTTAAGTTGAGGCAACTTTTTAATTTTTGACTGTCTTAACATTAGAAAACATCAAAAAATTGCACCGAAATTTATTTATTAACACCAAACTCCAACAACCATGAAAAAGTTATTTACAGCGATAACAATCGCACTGCTTTTTACACTAAACATCCAGGCACAAAATATTTATTTATCAGTTCACGGCACCGTGACTGACCTTTCAACCAGCCAAGCGGTGCCGAACCATGCTGTTGATGTGGCTATTGACAGCAGTTATATGGGCGCTATCGTCTATTTTAATACCGTCTATACCAACAGCAATGGTCTTTACGCTGACACTATTGTATTACCTCCTGATTACACACAGGGCATTGTCAATCTGACAACACTGGACTATTGCACAAACACCTATGTTACGCAGACCGCAGCTTTCAACCCCGGGAATTATAATCTTACTGTTGATTTTGACATTTGCCAGAGCGGCGGTGGTTGCCAGGCCGGATTCTATGCCTATCCTGATTCTACCAGCCCATACACAATCCAGTTTGTTGATAATTCTACCGGTTTCCATGATCAATGGAACTGGGATTTTGGAGATGGGCAAACATCATCACAATCAAATCCTATACATGCTTATAATGCAGGCGGAACGTTTTTGGTTTGCCTGACAATCTCGGATAGCATGGGCACCTGCCAGGATACTTATTGTGATTCTATTTATGTCTCAGGAACTCCAGCCGGCGGAGATTGTGAAAACAGCTTTACCTATACTTCTGTTGACAGCCTGACTTACACTTTTATCGGACAGATCAATACTACGGATTCTACTATTTATAACTGGGATTTCGGAGATGGAACAACAGGCTTTGGTCAAACGGTTACCCATTATTTCCAACCTGGAGGCGCATCCGGATACAATGTATGCCTGAGCACAACATCATATGATTCAACAGGCCAAATTTGTGAAGATATGTCCTGTCAATTCGTACAGATATTCCCACCTCCCCCAACTGGTTGCACTAATGCATTTACCTATTTATCAAATGATTCACTAACTTATACATTTGTGGGCGAAGCATACCTGAATGGAATACTTGTCAATAACAATGTGGATTATTTATGGGATTTCGGAGATGGAACAACAGGCTTTGGGCAAAATGCCACACATACTTTTATGCAGGGAAATACATTTTATGAGGTTTGCCTGACGACTTATCATTGGGATTCAATCCCGGATTCATGTGTTGCCGTATCGTGTCAGGATGTATGGGTTGCCGGTGGTACTATTAATGATTTAACAATCGCAGGCAGGGTGTATCTCCAAAACCAGATGCCCGCTGATGCAGGTGAAGTCCATTTGATGTTGTTTGACACGCTTGGCATAAACCAGCTGATAATTGAAACTACAACTATAGACAGTGGAGGATACTATCAGTTTAATGATATAGCATCAGGTGCATATTATATCCAGGCTGAACTGGGTCAGAATTCTGCTTATTTTGGGCAATATCTGCCAACATATCATCTCAGTTCACTATACTGGCAAAACGCCAACCTGGTGGTACCCATGCCGGTGGCGGTTTATGATATCTTTATGCTATCCGATTCAACCCTTGCAGGAGGTATTGGGGGAATTTATGGCATCGTAGAGAATGAAAGCCTCAGGAACTTGATGAGCGATGTGGAGATTCTTTTGCTGGGACCGGTAAATGAACCCTATACGTATCGCCGGACGGACGTCAATGGTGAATATTCATTCGCTGATATTGCCTATGGGACTTACCAGGTATATACGGAGATTCCAGGAATAGAAACCTATCCTGTTACAGTGACCCTTGACGCAAGCAATCCGGTTCAACAGGTAAATATCATCATTAAGGATGGCATGGCCCTGTTGGGCATTGACGATCAGACATCAAGCCTGATTACCGAAATTGGCAATATCTATCCCAACCCGGTAAGCAATGATGCCTACTTAAATGTATCCCTTAAAGAAACTGTACAATTGGAGGTCAATATTATGAACCTTGTCGGACAAAGGGTGATGCATCAGGAATTGATTCTGCAGGAAGGTAATCAAAAAATCCATTTGCAAATAGCTGGTCTTCCTTCGGGATTATATCATCTTCAAATCATATCTTCCACTGGAGAAAAAATTTCCAGGAAACTAATTAAATACTAACGTATGCTCAAATTGAAAAGAAAGCAGCCTCAAACGGGCTGCTTTTTTTTATGCATTATCCCCGGCAAACCATTCAGAATAAGCTGTTGCTGTTTCCCTGAGCTTAAGGTTATGCAAGCTGATCCCTGCCGGTAATTGTCTATTAATGCGGCCGGCAAAATCAAGCAGCAGGTTTTCACTGGTGGGTTGGTAATCAACGATATTGACTTTCCCAAACCGTTCCTGCATTTCGGTGATCAACTTTGGCTCATGCTCCTTGCTGATGACCAGGCTATGATCGAATACATCAATGATCGTTGATTTGACGATTGCTTTCAAATCCTTGAAATCCATCACCATTCCTTTCTTGGGGGAGTCCGGATCTGAAATGGGCTCTCCGATAAGCGTAACAAATAAGCCATAGGAATGGCCGTGGATATGTTTGCATGGACCATCATATCCTTTCAGTACATGGGCCATCTCAAAAGCAAACTGCTTGGTAATTCTTATGTTTGACACGGTAAAATTATTTCTCCTTATTAGAGTAAATTGATATATTCAACCATCAGCATAATACCCATAAAGATAATTAAAAAGCCTCCCAGGGCTTCTGCCAACTGGCTGTATTTCACGTTACCGGAAACTTTCCCAAGAATAACCCCGAGTATGGATAAAACAAATGATGCCAGGGCTATAACCGGCATTGCCGGGATCAAATCAACATTAATCAATCCCAATGCCAGGCCAATGATGAATGTATTAATGCTGGCCGCAAGGGATACACCTATCAGGATCCTGAACTGGCTCAGGTCAAATGCTTTCTCGGCTGGTTTTGCTTTTCTGGAGACAAGCAGCATCTTCAATCCCAACATGACCAGGATGAAGATCACCAGTGGCCATGCCATCTGGGTTAACCATCCTTTAAATGATAAAGATAACAACCATCCAAGGGTATACATTGCGGCTTGAAATGCCGCCTGAAAAAATGAGATTTTAAGTGTCCCTGGCAAATCCTGGCATTTGAAGAAACTGCTCAGGAAGGCCATAGAGAAACTGATCAAGGAAAGTCCAAGAGCAATGATAATGATACCTTGCATGCTCATAAAGGCTAATTTAATTCAAATATATTTCCCTTCCTATAATAAATCGACAATTTTCTCAAGCCATTCCCGATCAACCTGATCAAAAGAATTCAACGAAGAACTGTCGACATCCAGTACACCTATGGTCCTGCCGGTAATATCTTTCAGCGGTATGACAATCTCAGACTTAGACCTTGAATCACAGGCAATGTGTCCGGGAAATTCTTCCACATTTGGAACAACGACCGTTTCCTGTTCCTTGATCCCGGCCCAGCAAACTCCTGTATCTTTTTTTAAAAGGATGCAGGCTACCGGTCCCTGGTACGGTCCGACAATCAATTCCCCTTCTGTCAACAGGTAGAAACCGGTCCAGAAAAAATGATCCATTTTATGATGAAGCACTGCAACGACGGTTGCCATGTTTGCAGTGAGGTAGTCTCTGTTATTGATCAGGCCTTCAATCTGAAGATAAAGTCTCTCGTATCGCTTATACTTTTTATTTGTATCCATTTGCTCTCTTTATCCTTTGTTAAGCTTTGCCCTGTAAACTGGTACGAGCAAAATCATGGCCAAAGATACGATCATGATTGCTGCACCCACACCGAGATGGTCTGCAAAAATACCAATTATAGGGGCAAGTATGGCGGCTATCAGGGATTTCACCTGTGAATCCGCCGACATTGTTGATGCAAGTATCCTGTCATCAACTGTATTACTTACATATGCAACACCGATTGGCTTACGCAGATTCTCCACCACATATATCCCGACAAATAAAACAACCGACACAAGGTAAAGGTTTATCCAAAATGCAAAACCACTGAGGAAGCCCAGGCCAAAGCCAATTATTAATGTAATATTCAAGGGTATTGCAAGGTGTTTGAACCTTCCCGAATAAGACCCCGATTTCCGGGAGGCATAGGATGTCAAGAGATGAAGGATGAAGAACGCAATACCGATCATCACAGATGACCTTTTTTTATCCTCGAGGTAAAGGAATATTGGAAAGGAAAGCGCAAGGGTTTGTAAAACTGGCTGCAGGTAATCCTTAATGGCTTTATAGAAGCCACTGTAGATTGAAAGATTGGCTATGGCCCTAAGAACTATCATGCTTTTGATTGCTTTCCAGAATTCAACAGCTATAGTTCTGAATTCATGAAAAATGTCTTTTCTCTTGAACTTAGCCAGCGACTTGTCGAGGTACGCCGGGTAGGATGCGACAAGGCCAAGATCAATCACATAGGGAATTATTGAACATAGGAAGATAAATTTATACTGACCGGTAAAAAATACTATCGTACCGCCAATAAGGGCTGAAAGAGCCGAGCCCAGCTGGGACCATGACCGTGTATGTCCGTAGTAGCTGACTTTCTGATCACTCCACCCATTCATGGACAGGTAGTCCATGATCATGGCTTTGTGATTTCCGCTCCGGAATGCTTCCCCCAGGGCGAATATGATCATGGCCAGGGCAAAAACGGAAAAGCTTGTTGAAATATAGAATACAGCAAATGAAATGATATAAAAAACAAAAGCCATAATCATGATCCGTCTCCGGCCAATTGAATCTGCAATGATCCCGCTGGGAATCTCAAAAAGGTTAACGGCAATTTCACGAATGGCATATAGGATACCTATCCGAAAAAAATCCAGATCATGTGCAAGGAAGAATAAGAGCAGAAAAGCTTCAAAGAAGCGTAGATTCTTGAGAAAACCATAGAAGCAGAACTTGTAGTACTGGAAATCCTTCTTAAACATATTGCTAAATTACTGATTGAATTTTAAGAATTGACCAATTCATTGGAAATTGACCCTGCCTGCCGGCAGCTACGGTGTACCCACATCTTTTACAAGTTTAGTTTCTTTATATAACTTAGTTAACTATCTTTCATTTAATACACATCCTTCTTTTTTACCAATTTTATCCGCCTAGGCGTATAAACTATTTATAGCTGCTAATTTCCTGAAATAGAATATCCCGGAGGGATAAACTGTTTATAGCAACATGAATTTATCAAACCATTTAGCACCGTAGGTGCGGCCTGTTTATTCAATAAAATCAAACAAATAGTTATCATTAAAATCTATTTTATATTCATTAAGAAATTCTATATATTCTTCTCTAAAAGTTCTTTTTTCATGATGCTTTTCTTGATTCTTTATGTAATTTATTACACTTGTAAGTTGAGAATGTGCATAAGAAAATGCGCCAAATCCTTCCTGCCATTCAAACCTGTTTTTAATCCAACCTTTCTCTTTAATAAATTTAGAAGAACCTGCTTTTATATCACGTGTTAAATCTGAGATACAAATATTTGGTTTCATACCAATGAAAATATGCGTATGGTCAGGCATACAATTTATTAAAAGAAGTTTTTGTCCTCTTCTGGTAATTATTCCGGTAATATATTTGTGCAATTCTTCTTTGTTTTTTTGCGGAATAAGATTTAAACGTCCTTTTACTGCAAAAACAATTTGAATATAGATTTGTGTGTATGTGTTTGCCATAACCTTTATATTTAGGCCGCTCCGATGGAGCTTTATTTGCAATTTAATTATTCATTCTATAAACAGCTTGCTCCTAACGGAGCATTTTTTCGACTAATTTCTTGAAATAGAATATCCGCCAAGGCGGATAAACTTGGTTTATGTTATTATTCATCTTACAAATTTAGTGATGTTTGTGGGTACACCGTAGCTGCCGGCAGGCAGGCAATTGACCAATTGACCACATACCAATTGACCAAATAAATTCCAAATTTCAATGATCAATTGCTCAATTTTCATAATAAAATGGATTACAGGTTTATTATTAATACCCATAATCCTAAAATATACCTAAAAAATCTTTGAAAATTTAGCATTGAACTCTTGAAGAATTGTATCTTAATTGGTCAATTGATGCAGATTGGTGAATTGGTCAATTCTTAAGCTTCTGGTTAATTACACTCTTTCCAGCTCCACCGTAAAATGCCTCATGATCATGGCTTCACGAACAATCTTGAGTCCTTTTGTGATATCATAGCGCCGGTCGAAGACATTTTTCATCCCTGCAGCCACGTAGTCCATATGATCATTGGTATAGACCCTTCGGGGTATGGTCAGGCGGAGGAGTTCAAGCTCCGGATACCTGTTTTCACGGGTTTCCGGGTCACGGTCTGCCAGGAGAGCCCCAATTTCAACACCCCTGACGCCGGACTCCAGATATAACTCAATAGCTAATGTCTGTGCGATAAATTGTTCTTTGGGCAGATTAGGAAAAAAGCGCTTGGCATCCACGAAGATGGCATGTCCGCCATAAGGTTTCTGGGTCGGAATTCCATAGGCATTCAATTTCTCGCCCAGGTGTTCCACCTGCTTGATCCTGGTTTCCAGGTAATTAAACTCAGTTCCCTCATACAAGCCCTGGGCCAATGCATTCATATCCCTTCCCGACATACCACCGTAGGTGATATAGCCTTCATACATGATATTGTATACAGAGGCTTGTTTGAAAAGATCCTCATTATTGAAAGCCAGGAATCCACCCATGTTGACAATGGCGTCTTTTTTACTGCTCATGGCCATGCCGTCGGCATATTGGAACATTTCCGTAACAATCTCCCGAATGGTTTTGTCCTGGTAGCCTTTCTCCCTGATCTTAATGAAATAGGCGTTTTCAGCAAAACGAGCAGAATCGACAAAAACAGGAATATTATTTTTCTGGGCCATTTCATAAACGGCACGCATATTTTCCATTGATACGGGCTGTCCACCAGAGGTATTACAGGTAGCAGTAATGATGATCAATGGAATCCTTTTTGTTGGATTACTCTTCAGGACATATTCCAGCTTCTCCATGTCAACATTGCCCTTAAAGGGATGTTCGGTAGTGGTATCATAAGCCTCATTGATCGTACAATCGATAGCATGGGCTTTACGAAATTCAATATGCCCCTTGGTTGTGTCAAAATGGGCATTCCCGGGCACCAGATCGCCCTCTTTGATCATGACGGAAAATAAAACGTTCTCCGCAGCCCTCCCCTGATGTGTGGGCAGAAAATAATCAAAGCCCAGGATGTCTTTGATGGCAGCTTTCATTTTATAGTATGAGGATGCCCCTGCATAACTTTCATCCCCTTCCATCATGGCTGCCCATTGTTTATCACTCATTGCGCCGGTACCGGAATCGGTCAGTAAATCAATAAATACCTGGTTCGACTTCAGATTGAATAAATTGTATTTGGCGGTTTGAATCCACTCTTCCCTTTCTTCGCGGGTACTTCTTCGAATGGATTCAACCATCTTCATTTTATAGGATTCTGCAAAAGGTAATTCCATACTTGTATTAGAATTTTGGGTTATCAAAACAAAAATGAAAATTGTTGAAAGATAAGTTTATCAGGCAATAGGATACCTGTCCCGCTCTTTAATGTTCAGGTATAAAACCTTTTTGCTGGGTATGAAACAGACAGGAAAGTTCATCAATTTATGCTTCACATGTCAAATGTAAAAAATTTGAATCAAAAATCATAGCCTGGCTAAAAAAAACCATATTTTTAGTCTTGATTATCAGGTCTGTAATCAACCGGGATGGAAATAGAATGAAATATCGGGAGCTTAAAAATGACTCGACCCATCCCAGCAATGTGTACAAATCTTCTCTTTAGGTAGTCCTATTGATTCAACAAGATCCGTCAGCTTTTGGTACTGCAGGGAACTTACACCAATTCTTTCTCTTATCTTTTCGATCATGGCGTAGTACCTGTCGGTTCCCGGTGTTGCATACTCATCAAGATGATTGTCTTCTATGCCTTCAAGGTCCTTGATGGCTTTGCGCCCGGCCAGGTCCAGTGTCGAACGCGAACGGGAAAAATTCAGAAAATCACAGGGGAATATCAAGGTTGGACATGCCGGACGTACATGTATTTCATCTGCACCGTATTCATATAAGATCTTGACATTATCTTTAAATTGCGTTCCCCGTACAATAGAATCATCGCAAAAGACAATCTTCTTTCCTTCAATCAATGATTTTACCGGGATCAGCTTCATTTTTGCCACCAGGTCGCGTATCTCCTGGTTTTGAGGCATGAAACTCCTTGGCCAGGTAGGCGTATATTTGACATAGGCCCGTTTGTAGGGAATTTGTTTTTCATTCGAATAGCCAATTGCATGGGCGATGCCTGAATCAGGTATGCCAGAGACAAAATCCACCTTTGCATGATCATTCCTTGCCAGCGCAGCTCCGCAGCGATACCTGCATTCCTCAACA
>JAUXCL010000042.1 GCA_030618905.1 Bacteroidales bacterium
ATGAAGAGGAAGCTTCGTATTGTGTTTATGGGTACTCCGGACTTTGCTGTGGAATCACTTCAAGCCATTGTAAGTAATGGTTATGATGTTACTGCGGTGATTACAGCTCCTGATAAACCATCCGGCAGGGGTAAGAAGATTCTCCCTTCTGCAGTCAAGAAATATGCAATGGCCGAAAACCTGAAGCTAATGCAGCCTTTGAACCTGAAAGATGAGGAATTCCTGGGGCATTTACGGTCATTGAATGCAAATCTTTTCGTTGTTGTTGCCTTTCAGATGCTTCCTAAGCTGGTCTGGTCCATGCCGGAATATGGAACTTTTAATTTACATGCCTCATTGCTGCCAGATTACAGAGGGGCAGCCCCGATCAACTGGGCCATCATCAATGGTGAGCAAGCAACTGGGTTAACCACTTTTTTTCTTAACGATAGAATTGATACAGGGGATATCATTTTTAAAGAACCTGTTGCCATTAAAGATGATGAGACTTTTGGAGAGTTGCATGATCGTTTAAAAGTAATTGGCGCCGATCTCATTTTAAAAACCCTCCAGGCTATTTCAGAAAACCGTGTGGAAGCTATTGCACAGAACGATGTGAATCTTCCCGCAGGCCAGTTACATCCAGCACCCAAAATTCATAAAGAAGATACCTGGATCAATTGGAATAGCCGGGTGGAAAAAATTCATGACCTGGTCAGAGGCTTGAGTCCTATCCCCGCAGCAATTACTGAAATTATTGCTCCATCAGGACAGGTCCACTCCCTTAAGGTTTTTAAAACGGAATTTGAATATCGTCCGCATCATTTAAAACCCGGGATGATTGAAACCGATGGAAAAAGTTTTTTAAATATTGCAGGGAATGATGGATTGATCAAGGTTATCGAAATTCAGCTCGCAGGGAAAAAGCGCATGGGAATAAATGATTTTTTGCGCGGATTTCCAGTCGACAGCCATTGGAAAATGCAGGTCTGAAATTGTTAATTTCTGCTGTATCTCGCCTTTAGCAAGTGTTTTAGCGCATAAGTTATCAACAATATCGCCCTTTTATTAACATTTACAGGGGTTTTAGAGCATCGGTACTTGACATTTGTTCGAAAACAAATATATTTGTCCCAGGTTTTAGAAATTTTATTATTAACCAAAAAATTAATGTAATATGAACAAAGCAGAATTAATTGACGCAATGGCAGCTGAAACTGGTCTGACCAAAGCTGACGCTAAGAGAGCACTTGAAGCATTTGTTAACAATACTGCAAAAGCCCTCAAGGGTGGTGACAGGGTAGCATTGGTAGGATTTGGATCATTTGGAGTTTCTAAAAGAGCTGCAAGGAAGGGTAGGAATCCTCAGACAGGCGCCGAAATCAAAATCGCTGCTAAGAAAGTTGTGAAATTCAAACCTGGCAACGAACTCTCAAACATGGTTAAATAAGAAATTTATTTAATATCACCTTATAAACCCCGGCTCAGTTCCGGGGTTTTTTGTTTGGTTACAAATCGATAGGGGAGAAGGGAATCCTCAGCGGCATAACCGATCCCAATTCTTTTCGTTGCCATTACCTGTAAATCTGATATTTCAAGGCCTTTATCTTCTAACCAAATCCGCTCACCCGTTAGAATTTCCCCATTATGTATTGTCGATATTCCAAGGATCTTTGACACTTTACCTGGCCCTGTGCCCAGGTCTTTTGTGAATTTTGGCTTCCCGGCCCTATTAAGCATTAGCTCAACTCCATGTGTAGGGTATATGCCTCGGATCAGTATCGCGTGCGGAATATCCCGATGATTAGTAACAATGTTAAATAAGGAATGTATACCATAACAAAGGTAAACATATGCGAAACCTCCCTCCTGATACATAATCTCAGTCCGGGCAGTCCGCCTTCCGCCCCATGCATGTGAAGCCCTGTCAACAATACCTGCATATGCTTCGGTTTCTGTAATATAACCTCCGCATAATACCTCATCAATTCTGGTAAACAGATACTTGCCTATCAGATCGTGTGCAAGCTGAACCACATCATCCTGCAGGTAAAATGAATGTTTAATTTTCATTGAAAATGGAAACAATGATTAGTTGATATAATATCCAAGACCAATGGTAATGTTCATCATCCGCATATCCTGCTTGAAGGAGTTGGATTCGTCATCCTTAAAACTATAATACGTTTTCTGATCTTTGAAATAGGGTTGGCTACCCAGGTAATCAAATTGCAAAATAACATATTTACTGGCGCGCATATTATAACGAATTCCAGCACCCAGATCCCATGCAAAAGCAAATGCCCGGTCACTGTCAAAGATGATGTATCCGGGTTGTGCTTGGGATTCATACGTAATCTTTAGTTCCGGCGAATAGACATAGAGGAATCCGGCCATCACCTTAAATTCAAAGGCAAAACGGGTGTTTACAGGAAGGCTGAACAAAGCTCCTGCCACAATGCCGCCGGAACCCCATTGCCGGGTATTGACATATATCTCATCAATATTTGGAAACTCCTGACCGTATTCTTCTCTCAGGCCATCTCTGAATGCTGAATAATCAAACTGATGAACATTACCTGTAATCAGAGCACCTAAACCCACATAATCATTGAATTTGTAACCGAATAAAAGGTTTAAATTAAATCCAACCTGGGCAAAACCTGATGCCGGGTCACTAAAATCAGTGTTTGCAAAATCACCGTTCGGTATACTTACACCAGCCGCCACACTGGCGATGGTTCCATCCTGTGCATTAGCCTGATAGGTAAATATAATACAGGATATGATCATCACCAGGAAAAGTCTGCTTGGATAGGTCATGGTTGCTTGTTTATTTGATTAAAAAGTAAAGATAGAAACTTTATTCAGAGAAGATTAAAACATCAGTTTAAATTGCTTACGCCAGCTATATTGTTGTTTTTCATTTTTTTGGATACGCTCATTGTCTTCCAGCCAGCGTAAAACTTTGATGATCTTATCTTCCGGGATGTTTTTCAGATGAAATGCGATCTCTTGTATCGATTGTGGTTCTTTGTGTACCAATTCCCTGATTTTGTTTTTAATGTTTTCGAACTCAATGTCATTGATATCCATTTTATTCCTTTGCTGACAAACATCACACTTACCGCATCGCTGACTGTTTTTTTCTCCAAAATATTCGAGCAATTGTTGAGAACGGCACTGGTCTTTGGTCTTGACATAATTGATGACTGCCTGTAACCTATTTGCAGCATTGGTCTTGCGGTGATGATAACTTTCAGGTGAGATATGCAGGTGTTTTGTATCCTGTCTTTCCTTGGCGAAAATGACCTGTGGCTTGCTTTTATTGGGAATATAGCTGAGCACACCTTGTGAATGCAGCCTTTTCAGGTATATTACAATGTCATCTGCATCCAGCGAAAGACGCCGGGCAATCTCACTTTCACTGATCTTCACAAAGTCGCTAAACAGACCGGTATAAGACCTGAGCAATAGCTTGATAAAGTTATCATAAGCAGGATTCTCAACCTGAAAGCGGTAAAGGTCATCATGGCTGAACTTCAGGTGTATCCTTGAAGGTGTGTAGAAGGCTTCGCTGAGCATAAGGTAACCTTCCTTCTCAAGAATCTTCAGCGCATTGAATGCGACAAGTGGCGGTGTTTTATAAGATTCCGAGAACTCCTTTAAATCGAAATCAAAGCTCAGGTCTTTCCCACTGCCCATAGCGAGCTGAAAATAATTACCAAGCGACTGGTACGTCTTCCTGATAGTTTCCAGTTCCGGATAGGAGCTGTTAAAATAATCCCTGCTGTTGTTGATGTCGGCTTCATTAAAAAACAGGACCGCATAAGATTTCTTTTCATCACGCCCAGCCCTGCCAGCTTCCTGGAAGTATGCTTCAATGCTGTCGGTCAGGTCAAGGTGGATCACTACCCTGACATTTGGTTTGTCAATTCCCATTCCAAATGCATTGGTCGCGACGATGATGCGGCAATGCTCATCCATCCATTTATCCTGCTTATCACTTCTCTCTTTTGCTTCCAGCCCGGCATGGTAATAATCAGCAGGGATATTATTTTTTTGAAGGTACGTTGCAATTTCCTTTGTCTTCCGCCTGTTTCTCACATAAACAATCCCGGGACCATCGACATTATTCAAGACCCTAAGCATACCGGTAAGCTTATCTTCATTATTCAGTACGACATATGCCAGGTTCTTCCTTTCAAAACTTTTTTGAAAAATACATTCTTTCTTGAATTGCAACTTGCTCTGTATGTCCTTAACTACCAGGGGGGTAGCTGTAGCAGTCAGGGCCAGTACCGGGACATCCGGAACTAAATCCCTGATGGAAGCTATGCTCAGGTAGGGAGGCCTGAAATCATAACCCCATTGTGAAATACAATGTGCTTCATCCACGGCAAGTAAATTGACATTCATCTTCTGGATCCGTTCGCGGAAAGTATCTGTTTCAAGTCTCTCAGGTGATAAGTAAAGGAGCTTAATGTCACCGTAAGCAGCATTGTCGAAAATAATATCTATCTCATTTGGATGCATACCTGAATAAACCGCAGCTGCCCGTATCCCCCTTTTCTTCAGGTTCTCTACCTGGTCTTTCATCAACGATATTAATGGGGTAACGACAATACAAACCCCTTCTCTTGCCAGGGCAGGAACCTGGAAGCAGATGGATTTGCCTCCACCTGTAGGCAATAATGCAAGTGTGTCATGACCACCCAGGACGGATTGGATAATATCTTCCTGCATGGGCCTGAAAGATGAGAAGCCCCAGTGGCGGATTAATATTTTATGAATTTCACTCGGCATAGGCACTTGCTTATTGCGAAATTATAAAAAGTCAGGCCATAAATCAATAACATTGGATAATATCCTCATAATAATTAATACTAAAAAAAGCATATTTATTCCGTATTGTTCAAAAATTACTTTAATAGAGTTAAATGAATTTTGTAGATAAAATATGCATAAGGATGGGCTCAGGTATAGAAAATAAGTATAGTTTTGCTACAGACAATCTAGATTTATTCATTAGTTCATTACCATATCAATGCTTAGCAGAAGGCACCTCCGAACGAAAGTGTTACAGGCTTTTTATGCTTTTATACAGTCTGGTAATCAAGATATTGCAGATGGAGAAAAGCAATTATTGAAAAGCATAGACAAGCTTTACGAGTTATATATCTACCAAATATCACTGCTGATAGAGATCGTTGATTTCTCCGCGAGACGCATGGAAGATGGTAAGAAAAAGTACTTCCCAACCGAGGAAGACCTGAATCCCAATACAAGGTTTATCAACAATAAAATAATCCGGATACTGGAAGACAACAAGGATTACCGTAAATATGTCCAGAAGTATAAAATTTCATGGGTTGATGAGCAGGATATGGTCAGGAAGATTTTCAAATCGGTGAGAGAAGCATCATTTTTTGAGAAATACCTGGCCAAAGAGGCAATTACCATAGAAGATGAACAGGACGTATTGATCAAAATCTTAAAGAAGATCATTTCTCAATATGATTTGCTTGAGCAGTATTATGAAGACAGATCTGTTTTCTGGTCATTTGAAGATTTCCAAACGGCCAATATGATGGCCATCAAAACCATCAAGCAGTGTACGGAGAAAGATAATCCCGCTACACCACTCCCTGAGGTCTTCAAAAACAATATGGAGGTGGATAATGAGGACAGAACCTTCATGCTGGAGCTTTTCCGAAAAAGCATTCTGCATCACCAGGATTATAAAAACCTTATTGCCGAGAAGGCAAAGAACTGGGAACTGGATCGCATCGCCCTTATGGATATTCTGCTCATCAACATGGCACTTGCAGAGTTTATTGAGTTCCCTTCAATTCCCATCAAGGTAACATTGAACGAATATATTGAAATATCCAAATATTACAGCTCCGCCAAAAGTAAGATCTTCATCAATGGCATTCTTGACAAATTGATGGCCGACCTGAAATCTGACAACAAGATCAACAAAATGGGCCGGGGTTTGTTGGAAGGTTAAAACAATTACATATGAAAGAGAATTATGAAGCTTGTCTGCTATGGATAATGGCCTTGTTGTTTCCATTATCCTCAATCGCTTACACCGGAGAGGTGATTAAGAAATTTTCTGCACCTGGTGCTTTTCCAACCGGAATGACTTTTGACGGTAAAAATTTGTGGATTGCAGACCGGGAAGCGGGAAAGATATTTTATGTAGATATACAGAATGGAAAAGTGATCAGCGAGATCCAATCACCAGCTTATTGGCCAACGGGCCTGACCTGGGACGGGGAAAATTTGTGGGCTGCTGACGTTAAGGGTGGATTGCCGCTTTCAGAAAATTACAATGGTAAAATATACCAGATTGATCCTGTGACCGGTTATGTGCTTAAAATGATAGATGCACCTTCCAGCAGGCCTCGTGGCCTTGCATGGGATGGGCAGTACCTTTGGTGCACCGACAATGGCTCTGATGAAATCATCCAATTCAGCCCGGATGACGGGACCACCATCCGTTCTTTCAAGTCGCCGGCCAGTGACCCAAGAGGACTGACCTATGATGGCCGCTATCTGTGGGTCTCTGATCGCCTCAAGGATGAAATTTATATGGTAGACCCGGAAACAGGGATTGTGTTGATCGTTACAGATGCCCCGGGACCTTATGCCATGGGCTTATGCTTTGATGGAGAAGCCATATGGGCTGCAGATACCGAAATGGATGAGATTTATCGTTTAAAGATCAGGGATGGCGAGAAGTTCAGAAGAACTGATGAACGCAAAGCGGAAATCACATATACCCACAAGATCACAAACTTCGGACCGGGGAAAGTGTTAACCTCTGATATTCACATTGCCATACCCAGGCCACGTGACAATCAGGAGATTGAAAAAGTAAAATATATCACTGATTATGATGAGTTTGTGGAAGATGAATCAGGTCAGATCACGGCTTTTTACCACTTTACAAATATCCCGGCAGGAGAGTCCAGGTTAGCCAGGATGCAAACCACTGCAAAGATTTATGCTGTCCGTTATTACATTTATCCGGACCAGGTGGGTACATTGGAAGATATCCCGCAGGATATTAAAAATGTTTTTCTTGCCGATAATGAAAAGTATCAGTTGGAGCATCCAGTGATCCGGAAAGCGCTGAAAGAGGCTGTTGGAGATGAAAAAAATCCTTATTGGATTGCAAGAAATATATACCAGTACCTGATGGAGAAAATGTATTATGAGATGCTGGGGGGCTGGAATACTGCTCCAACAGTACTTGAAAGAGGAAATGGCTCCTGCAGTGAGTATACTTTTGTGTATATTTCCATGTGCCGTGCTGCCGGTCTTCCTGCAAGATATGTTGGCTCCGTGGTGGTTAGAGGTGATGATGCAAGTTTTGATGATGTCTTTCATCGCTGGGTGGAAGTCTATATACCAAATTATGGATGGGTTCCGGTGGATCCCAGTGGGGGTGACCGGGACTGGCCAAGAGACCAGGCCAATTATTTCGGACACCTGGCAAACCGCTTCCTGATTACGACTGAAAATGCAGGCGGGTCGGAAACCATGGGGTGGACTTATAACTCAAACGCATTTTATATCAGCGAACCAAAGACATTTGCTGTATCAGATCATTACGCAGACTGGAACCCTTTGAAGTAAAACAAAAATTGAACAATTACGAAAAATGACATTTGATATTGATATGATTAAGGGTGTTTATGCCCGGATGGCAGAACGAGTTGATGCTGCCAAAAATGTGGCAAACAAACCATTAACCTTAACTGAGAAGATATTATATTCCCACCTTGACCAGGGTAAAGCAGATCAAACCTTCACACGTGGTGTATCCTATGTTGATTTTAATCCTGACAGGGTTGCCATGCAGGATGCCACTGCCCAGATGGCTTTGCTGCAATTCATGCAAGCCGGTAAGAAAAAAGTAGCTGTCCCTTCATCCGTACATTGTGATCACCTGATACAGGCAAAGATTGGTGCAAAGGAAGACCTGGATACGGCTAAGGTAAGTAATAGGGAGGTATACGACTTTCTGGCATCAGTTTCTGATAAATACGGCATCGGCTTTTGGAAGCCTGGTGCAGGGATCATTCACCAGGTCGTTTTGGAAAACTATGCTTTTCCCGGAGGAATGATGATCGGTACCGATTCACATACGGTGAATGCCGGTGGATTAGGTATGATAGCTATTGGCGTGGGGGGAGCTGATGCCGTGGATGTCATGGCAGGCATGCCCTGGGAACTGAAATTTCCCAAATTGATCGGCGTGAAGCTGACAGGCAGGCTCAGTGGCTGGACAGCAGCCAAGGATGTCATCCTTAAAGTGGCTGGAATATTGACTGTAAAAGGTGGCACGGGTGCCATTGTGGAATACTTTGGGGAAGGGGCCGAAAGCCTTTCCTGTACCGGTAAAGGGACCATCTGCAATATGGGGGCTGAGATTGGCGCGACCACATCCATCTTTGGTTATGATAAAAAGATGAAAGCATACCTGGAGGGTACTGAAAGAAGTGATGTAGCTATAGCAGCTGACGCTATTGCAGGACACCTGACCGGAGATCCTGAAGTATATGCTGACCCGGAAAAGTATTTTGACCAGGTCATTGAAATCAACCTGTCAGAACTTGAGCCGCATATCAACGGGCCTTTCACTCCGGATCTTGCTACACCCTTATCTGAATTTGCAAAAGCAGTTAAAGATAATGGATGGCCGGCGAAACTTGAAGTCGGTTTGATCGGTTCCTGTACCAACTCATCTTATGAAGACATTACACGGGCTGCCTCAATTGCGCAACAAGCCATTGATAAAAACCTGGATGTGCTATCGGAGTATACGGTTACCCCTGGCTCCGAGCAAGTCAGGTACACCATCGAAAGAGATGGCCTGATCAACACTTTTGAACAGATCGGCGGGGTGGTACTGGCCAACGCCTGTGGCCCCTGTATCGGCCAGTGGGCCAGGCATAATGCGGATAAAGGAGAGATGAATTCCATCATGACTTCCTTCAACAGGAACTTTGCCAAACGAAATGATGGCAACCCCAATACACACAGCTTCGTCGCATCACCGGAAATGGTAACTGCCTTTTCCATCGCCGGCGACCTGAGCTTTAATCCCATGACTGATTATCTCACCAATAGGGATGGGGAAAAAGTGAAACTGGATGAGCCGAAAGGTCTCGAATTTCCTGTCAAAGGTTTTGCAGTTGACGATAATGGCTATGCAGCCCCTATAGAAGATGGCAGTGCTATTGAAGTCATCGTTGATCCGAAATCAGATCGCTTACAATTGCTGGATCCGTTTTCTGCCTGGAATGGTGAGAACTATACGGATTTGTACCTGCTTATTAAAGTTAAAGGTAAATGTACCACCGATCATATCAGTATGGCAGGACCATGGTTGAGATACCGCGGGCACCTGGACAATATCTCCAATAACCTGTTGATCGGAGCGGTCAACAATTTTAATGAAAAGACCAATGCGATCAAGAATCAGCTCACGGGTGAATATGGTACAGTTCCTGATACCGGCAGGGCGTACAAAGCCAAAGCTATAGGGTCAGTGATCGTGGGTGATGAGAATTATGGGGAAGGATCATCACGCGAACATGCTGCCATGGAACCTCGCTTTATGAATGTGAAAGTGGTACTGGTCAAATCCTTTGCCCGTATCCATGAAACAAACCTGAAAAAGCAAGGTGTGCTGGCATTGACCTTTGCAGATAAAGCAGACTATAATAAGATCGGAGAGGATGACCGCATGGATATCATCGGTTTAAAGGAATTTACTCCCGGCAAAGCATTAACTGCTGTTGTCCACCACCCGGGTGGCAGTACGGATGAATTTGTTGTCGACCATTCCTATAATAATAATCAGATCGAATGGTTTAAGGCGGGTTCAGCACTAAATTTGATAAAGCGGAACGCGTGAAGCGTGAAGCGTGAAGCGTGAAGAGAGATTTTCAATTTTCAACCTTCAAAAAAGTTTAAATTATGGTAAAATCAATCGCAAAAATCAATCCCCTCCTTCTCTCAATCCTGTTTCTGCTGGCCCTCAATGCCTGCAACTGTATCACAGGCGAGGGAGATGTCATCAGCGAAGAACGGCAAGTAAGTGCTTTTACCAAAATCAAATTGAGTGCGGCAACAAAAGTGATCCTGCAACAGGATTCTGTATTTCATCTGAAGATAGATGGCCAGGCCAATATCCTGGACCTGCTCAAGACTGAAGTCCTTAGTAAGACCTTATCGATAGACTTTGGCTTCCGTTGTGTCCGCGATGCAAAAGAGGTAACGATATACCTGTCTATGCCCAGGCTGGAAGGTATCGACGTCTCAGGCTCAGGCAAAGTGATCTGCTTAAGAAAGTTTAGGACGCAGGACCTGGAGCTGGACATCTCAGGTTCCGGTGAGATTATCATAGATCTCAGTGCCCGGGAAATCGAATCCGGTGTTAACGGGTCGGGAGAGATAGAGATTACCGGTACAACTAAAAAGCATACGATCGACATTAATGGCTCAGGACAGGTTTATGCTTATGATTTACGTTCAAGCGATACCAGGGTCAAGATCAGCGGCTCGGGAGATGCCAAGGTTTTTGCTGTTGGCTCCTTGAATGCCAGTGTTTTAGGGAGTGGCTCCGTATACTATAAAGGGAACCCGGATGTCAGGACTAAAATCAATGGATCAGGAAAGGTTCAGAAAATCAATTAAGGGAACTGGTTTGGTATAATAATAGTTTAAAGTATTCGTTTGCATATCTGATGGTTTTAAATACTACTAAAGCACTACTTGTGAATAGGGCCGGAACAATCTTCATCCTTTGTAGTTTTCTCATCTTACAAACCCTGGTTATACAGGCCCAGATTGGGGGAAGACATACTTATGAATTCCTCAACCTTCCGAATTCTGCAAGAATTGCAGGTATGGGTGGTGACTTTCTGGCCATAGACGATGATGATATTACCCTTTCACTGGCCAACCCGTCACTGATATCTCCTGCAATGCATAACAATATTGGATTGAGCTTTGTGAATTACTTTGCCAAGATCAATTACGGTTATGCACAGTATGGCAGGGACTTTAATAAGGTTGGTAGTTTCGTCGGCACCTTGCAGTTCATCCATTATGGAGATTTTGACTGGGCCAATGATGCCGGTACGATATTGGGAAAGTTTTCCTCATCAGAATATGCCTTGAATATTGGCTGGGGAAGGCGGCTGACTCCTCATTTTACCATTGGTGCCAACTGGAAATTCATCTATTCCCATTTTCAGACCCAGGACAATACTTTTTCTTATTTGCAGAATGCCACTTCTTTCGGGATGGCAGTGGATGTAGCCGGATCCTATATTCATACAGAATCAATGTTTGTGGCCTCCTTTATTGCGCGTAATATTGGCTTTCAAATGAAACCCTATTATACAGGAAATGGTGAGCCATTGCCCTTTGAAATGCAAATCGGTTTATCAAAAGGCCTGAAGCACCTGCCCCTTAAATTCTCACTCTTGTATAACCATCTTGAGAAATGGGACCTGACTTATGAAGACCCTGCAAACCCTTCTGAGGAATATGATCCCCTTACCGGGGAGGTGAAGAAAAAATCCGGGATTGAGAAATTCGCCGATAATTTCATGCGGCACATCGTTATTGGTGGGGAGCTCACCATTGCCAAAATTGTAGATGTCAGGCTTGGATATAGTTATGGCCGTCGACAGGAAATGAAAGTAGCATCCAAATTATCTACTGTGGGTATTTCCTGGGGTGTGGGCCTGAGGATCTCCAATTTCTCCTTTAGCTATTCCAGGTCATCCTATCACCTGGCCGGATCACCCAATTATTTTACCATCACCACCAACCTGTCTGCTTTCGCTTCAAAGAAAAAATAATTCCTGGTTCCATTATCTAACTCAATTATTCATTTCAACAATTTACAGGCTTGTGTGTGAATAGTCTTACTTTTGTAATTCGCAATGCATGCAGTTCCATGAAAGTGAATATCGATAAACATTCAGGCTTTTGTCCGGGAGTCGTCCAGGCCATCAATACGGCAGAGAAGTACCTGAAAATGGATGGACAGCTATACTGTCTTGGGGAGATTGTGCACAATGAATTGGAAGTTGAAAGACTGGAGAAACTCGGCATGAAGACTATTGGCTATGATGAATTCATGGGATTAAAAAATGCACGTGTGCTTTTGCGTTCACACGGAGAAGCGCCGGAGACTTATGAAGTTGCAAGACAAAATAATATTGAGTTGATAGATGCTACCTGTGGCATCGTCATAAACGTGCAGAAAAAGGTCAGGAAGGCCAGTGAAAAGGGCCGGTCGGATGAGGGGCAGGTTGTCATCTTTGGTAAGCCAAAGCATCCTGAGGTCATCAGCCTGAATGGTCAGACCGGCAGATCCGCCATCATTATAGAAAAAGAAGAAGACCTGGAACAAATTGATTATCAGAAGCCCGTCAGACTTTTTTCACAGACTACAATGCAAACGGAGAAGTTTGAAAGGATCAGGGAGATCATTGCTCAGCGGATGAAAGAAAACAAGGATATGGTCGAATTCGAATCCCTGAATACTATTTGCAAGCAAGTATCAAATCGCGTTCCCCGGCTTGAGGATTTTGCCAGGGAAAATGATGTGCTGATCTTTGTGAGTGGGAAGCAAAGTTCAAACGGGAAATTTCTATTTGAGATGTGCAAGTCCTTCAACGAAAACTCGTATTTTGTTTCCGGGAAGAATGAGTTGGACCCTTCCTGGTTTGAAAGGCATATGAATATCGGTATCACCGGTGCCACCTCCACTCCGGAGTGGTTGCTGGAAGAGATCGCACAGGAAATTAAAGGATTTTGAACATGTTTCTACAGAAGCTGACCCTTGCCAATTTTAAAAATTACCCGGCTGTTGAGCTACAGATGTCGCCCAAGATCAATTGCTTCATTGGCAATAACGGTGTGGGGAAAACCAATCTGCTGGATGCCATCCATTACCTTTCTTTTTGTAAAAGCTATTTCAATGCTGTTGACAGCCAGAATGTCAGGCATGATGAGTCCTTTTTTGCTATCCATGGGATGTATCATAAGAATGGAGATAAAACAGATCTTATTAGTTGTGTCCAGAAGCTCAACCACAAGAAGCAGTTTAAGCTGAACAGGAAGGATTATGAGCGCCTGGCAGATCATATTGGCCTGTTCCCCCTGGTCATGATCTCTCCGTATGATCGTGACCTGATCAATGAGGGGAGTGATATCAGGCGAAAGTTCCTGGATGCTGTCATCTCACAATTTGATAAGAATTATTTGTACGACCTGATCAATTATAACAAAGCGCTGACACAGCGAAATTCCTTATTGAGACAATTTTCAGAGAATCATTTCTTCGATCCTGATTTGCTTGAGATCTGGAATGAGCAAATGAAACCCCTGGCTAATAATATTTACCAGCAGCGTAAAGCCTTTATCAAGGATTTTATCCCCATCTTCCAGGATTATTTTGATTTTATTTCCGGTGGAAAGGAGCAGGTGTCGATCAAATATACCTCTCATCTGGATGAGGAAAATATTGATGACCTGTTCAGCAGCAGCCTGGAAAAGGATCGGGCTTTACGTTACACCAGTGCCGGGATACACAAGGATGACCTGGAGTTCAGGATCTTTGACTATCCCATCAAGAAGTTCGGTTCCCAGGGGCAGCAAAAATCTTTTGTGATTGCCATCAAGCTGGCACAGTTTGAATACACGAAAAACATCAAAGGCTTCAAGCCAATATTGCTTTTTGATGATATCTTTGATAAGCTGGATGATAACCGTGTAGAACAGTTGATCGCCCTGGTAAGCAAGAACAGTTTCGGGCAGGTGTTTATAACCGATACCCAGCGGCATCGCATAGAGTATATATTCAACACGGTAGATATCGACCATAAGATATTTGAGATCAAGGATGATGATGCATTTGAAATTCCCAATGGAAAAGAATCATGAGAAGATCCAACGACCAGAAATTAGGTGAGGTAATCCAGGAGCTTTTAAAGCTTTACCGGCTCGAAGACAAGCTCGACGAGGTCAAGCTGATGAATTCCTGGGAAGAAGTTGTCGGTGAAATGATTGCCAGGCACACCAAGGATCTTTATATCCGCCGCAATACCCTATTCGTCATCCTGGATTCCCCGGCTTTGAAAAACGAACTGTCGTATTCCAGAACCCAGATCAGGGAATCCTTGAATGAGGCTGTGGGGAAGGATGTTATTGAGGAAGTCGTATTCAGATAGTATTAAGTACTGAGTAATGAGTATTGAGTATTGAGTAGTTAGATTTTTGGTCACTGGTCACTGGTCACTATTTAATATCAAACGCCAACAACTTCCGCCCCTCGATGTATGCCTCCAGACGATCCCCGACTTTCACCTTGCCCACACCTGCCGGGGTGCCGGTAAAGAGCAGATCTCCTATGCGCAAAGTTATAAACTGGGATACATGTGCGATCAAGCGGTCAAAAGTAAAGATCATGTCG
>JAUXCL010000043.1 GCA_030618905.1 Bacteroidales bacterium
AGGCCGTTAACTGTAAAGGTGGTTACATTACCAACATCAAGACTATCATATGACCACAAAACGCTATTAAAAAATTCATCATTAGCGACCCATAAAATATAGCCTGTCGCTCCAGCAACGGGATCCCAGTTTGCATCGAAACTGGATTGTGTAATATTCGTAGCAGGTAATGCTAAAGGAGCTCCCGGAGGATAAGCTAATGTTGTGGCTCTAATGGTATCTGAGTAAGGGCTGTTTCCATATGGGCTATAAGCCATCAGGCGATAGAAATAATCTGTGTTTGCGGCCAGACCGGCAACGGAATAAGTAGTTACCAGGCCAACATCCAATGCGTCATAACCTGTCACAAAATTAGTGAACAGGCTATCTGTTGCCACATCCAGGTAGTATCCATCGGCACCTGTAGCTGCATTCCAATTGGCATCAAAACTGCTTTGTGTAATATTTGTTGCCAGCGTAGCAACAGGGCTTTGTGGTATAACTTCAAAGAAGACACCATAATCTTCACTCTGGCCTATATTGGGATTATGGCATGAACTTGTAATATATGAATGATCAGTGATCACACGCATGCGGAGCAAAGTATTGGCCACAGGGGCTGATGGCATAGTTATATTTTGTGATAAGGTATTTCTGGAATTAGGATATAAACTTGCCTGGTTTGAAATGAGGGTTTCACCCATATCTGTAAAATCACCATCATTATTAAAATCTATAAATACACTTGTCCTGGCATAGCCTGAATTTCCAACTAAAATGGTCAGTTCCATTGAGTAAGTTTGTGCCATTACCAGGGATGCTGATTGTGAACAGGTAAGATCGAGGCAGCCTCCATCATGATAAGTGTCGCCTGTAGTATGTTGAAGGTCATTCAAACTGACTTTCAGAATTCCGTATCCATAATCACCAAGGTTCTGTGTAGCAGGTGTACAAACAGGTGCTGTTGGAGAATCGCATACACGGATGAAATCTGTTTTGGTATTTGTTGACCCTGATCCGGTAGTATTGGAAGCCGCCAGGCTTACATCATACCTTCCTACTGTATCATAAGTAATAGATGGATCTTCATTCGCAGAACTTGCCGGATCTCCTCCTCCGAAAGACCAGCTCCAGCCATCCGGTGCGTTGGAAGATTGATCAGAAAATTGTACCGACCCACCAACACAAACGGTATTTGCATTGGCACTGAATTCGCTTGTTGGGGCTATATCTGTTCTTGGCTTCAGGTTAAATGAAGCTGCCTGATCATTCGTAAAATTATAACTTCCAGGATTCAGTGCGGATAATTGAAAATATCCATTATAGGCTCCACTCCAACCCCAGTTAAAGTGGAAATAAAGATCACCGACGCCACCGTAGTCATCATCATAGCCATCACAGACAAATGCATGTCCTCCTGCAGCACCCTGTCCTCTGTAATACAATGGACGCTCAACATCCAATTCACCCATGACCATGCTTTCCCAAACAGGGTCTGTATAATAAGCTTTATAATCCCAAATACCTGAAGGGTCATAACCAAAATAGGTGATCAGTGCATTCACCACAAGCGATGATGATGCCCCTGATCCGGTTGGGCTGTAATTCATATCCACAGCAACACCGGTATGATACATCAGCTGAGCTACATGCTCATTGGCATCAAACACAGGCATTTCCCCCCATTCGTATGTTGTTGCACCAAAATTAGCCGACTGAGTTCCATAAGTAGGATGAACATATGAATAAGAACCTGTTCCCTGGTAAGGATGATGATGGTACTTCATCAGCATACTGGTTGCAGTTGCCACACAGCCCGCATAAACATGTCCGCATGGACCTGCAGCAGCCGGACAGGAATCATTATAATAACAACCCTGATTCCACAGAATATCATCCATATATGGCCCCACAACAGAACGGTTCCCATTTCTGGTCATTGAAAATCCCTCATCATATTTATGCCATGTCGACTGGATGTTTTGATCATCAGGCAATTTATTTGCGCGGACATACCGGATCTGATCCTGGTATCCCTGCATCCAGCTTTGTAAATTTGGAGGTTGATTCTCCAAAGCATAACTACCTGAAGTCGAGTATCCAAGGATTGGATACCCTTTGTCTTCCGCTGAAACAATAACAAAGCCGAGTGAAGCAGGCAAATTGAACACATAATACATGGGTTCATCCTGATCCTCAACAATCAATGTTTCATTGAAAATAATTGCATTATAATCCATCGAAGAATGATAATAATAGAAATTCCTGGCCACACGTTCAGCTTTTGACTTATTGACCTCTTCCGCGGTAATAGATGCGCCTGCAAACAAGAAAATCAATACTGCATAAAGTAATCTCAGCTTCATATTTATTTGATTTACATGATACAACGATATGGCTATATCAAATTATAAAATAATTTAATATAGCCAATTAACAACTACAATTAAGTGGATCTTTAAGGTTCAGGTTTAGAGAACGGGGTTTTTCCCTTTATTCCTCCGAGAACATATCAAGCTGATTTTCTGTTACATAAAACTCATCCGGAACATTCTTGTCAAAACCATTAATATAGGTTTTGATGTTCTTCTTAATCAGCTTAACAGGCGTCGTTTGCCGGGCATTACAGTAATTTATCATTGACTTATACTGCCTGGACGTTAATTTAAACGTAATTTTTCTGTACTTGGTTCTTTTTTTTACCCGTTTTGTTTTAATCACAATTAACTAAAATGAATAGAAGTAAGACAATACGAAAATATAAAAAATTTCGATTCTATAAAATCTGTTTGATGATCTTTATGAATTTTTTAGCTAAATCCTGGGCTTTCAGGGCCGTATGACTTTCTGCATATATCCTGATAATGGGTTCTGTATTAGATTTGCGGAGATGCACCCAGCCTTCATCAAAATCAATTTTTATTCCATCGATAAAATTTATTTTTTCTTGAATAAATTGTGTTTTGATGCTTTCAAACACTTTATCGATATCTACATCAGGATTCAGTTCCAGCTTATTTTTTGAGATATGATAAGATGGATATGAGGCACGGAGTTCACTACATGTCTTTCCCGATTTGGCAAGGTATGTGAGAAACAAGGCTATTCCTACGAGGGCATCTCTGCCATAATGAAGTTCAGGATAAATGACACCTCCATTTCCCTCTCCTCCAATAACAGCATCGTGCTTTTTCATGGCTTCAACTACATTCACTTCACCGACTGCAGAAGCAAAGTATGCTCCGCCGGCATTCTCTGTCACATCCCTCAATGCCCTGCTGGAGGACAAGTTTGACACCGTGTTACCGGGATTAATTTGCAAGATGTAATCAGCCACAGCGACCAGGGTATATTCTTCTCCAAACACCTCTCCTTTTTCTGTGATGATGGCAAGCCGGTCAACATCCGGATCAACTGCAAATCCGAGGTGAGCACCTGAACTCTTCACAATGTTTGATATGGCGCCCAGGTTTTCCGGTAAGGGTTCCGGATTATGATCAAAGATACCCGTGGGCTCTGTATTTATTTCTATAACTTCAGCAACCCCAAGTGATTTAAGTAAAGGTTCTATTGCAAGACCACCGGTTGAGTTAACGGCATCCAGGGCAACAGTATATTTTGCCTGTGTTATTGCTTCCACATTTACCGCTGGCATCTCAAGTATTTTCGCAATATGCTGTTGGATCGCATTGGTGAAAACGGTGTAAGATCCTAAGTGGTCAACAGTATTGAATTCAAGGCCACCCGAATTTACTATTTCCAGGATAGCATGGCCATCTTTCTCAGAGAGGAACTCCCCTTCCCGGTTTAACAATTTCAGTGCATTCCATTGCTCCGGGTTATGGCTTGCTGTCAGGATGACCCCTCCATCTGCCTGCAGGTCTGTAACACTTAGCTCCACAGTCGGAGTGGTTGATAAGCCCAGGTCAATAACATCAACACCAAGCCCCATTAAAGTCCCCACAAGCAGGTGATTTACCATATCTCCTGAGATCCTGGCATCACGGCCAATAATAATGGTCAATTTATTTTTATGCAGCAGATTTCTTAAATGGATAACATAGGCTGAAGCATAATTAACTACATCAAGGGGTGTCAGCCCTTCTCCCTGCTTTCCCCCTATTGTGCCCCGGATTCCTGATATGGACCTGATTAAAACCATAAGCAATTATTTAACCTTTTCACAAAATTAACCTTTTGTTCAAGTAATCTTAACAATGATCCATTTTTTCCATTGTTTTTTCGATTAAAAATTTATTAAATTTGCCCAGAGTACCAACGTTGACTTTTAGCACAAAATTGATGTACGAAAGCTTTGACCAAAACAGTGAGATCAACAGTAAAGGGTTAGTCCGGCGATTTGAGCAAATGATAAGCAGCGACAACAGTTGCTTTTTTGATGCTGATGATTTCGAAGTGATCATTGATTATTATCTTGACCATCACAAGCTTGTGAAGTGCCAGGAGGCAATCGATTCTGCTCTGGAGCAGCATCCTGCCAACCTTTCATTTTCAATAAAACAGGCAAAAGTCTACCTGCTTTCCAACCAATCTGAGAAAGCTCTGGAATTACTCAAAAATATTGAGAAGATCGAACCTTCCAATACAGATATCCTGTTGACAAAGGGGAATATATTCAGCCAGTTGAAACGATACCGTAAAGCTATTGATGAATATAAAAAAGCTGCATTGAATTCTGAAGACCTCGATGATATTTACACCAATATTGCTTTTGAATACGAGAACCTTGGCGATTATAACAAGGCGATCCATTTCCTGAAAAAGGTCTTAAAGTATAACCCCGATAACGACCCGGCTATCTATGAGATTTCATTTTGTTTTGAGATCAATAATGATACAGAAAAGGGAATCACTTTTTTTACCGGCTTTCTGGATCAGCATCCCTATTCCAAATCGGCCTGGTTTAACCTCGGTATATTTTACAATAACCTGGAATTGTATGAAAAAGCCATCGAGTCTTATGATTTTGCCATAGCCATAGATGATAATTTCACCTCCGCCTATTTCAATAAAGCAAGTGCCTATTCCAATCTGGATCATCACCAGCATGCAATTAAAGTTTATCAAGAAACTTTTCGGCTTGAAAATCCAGAAGCCATTACTTATTATTATATAGGTGAGTGTTATGAGAAGATGGAAGATTATCATCAGGCCATTACCTATTATCAGAAGGCCATAGAAATGGACAGCCATCTGTCAGATGCATGGATGGGTATGGGTATAGCTTATGATGAGTTAGGCAGCAGTGCCATAGCCCTGAAACATATGGTATCAGCTGTTAAAATTGACAACCTGAACCCGGAATACTGGTATATCCTTGGTGATTTACAGGAAAAGATGGGACATCATCATGAAGCTATTGCATCTTATAAGAAGGTTGTAGAACTTGATCCTTACAATCCGGACATCTGGATAGATTATTCTTCACTGCTGGCGCAGGAAAATGATCTTGAAAAAGCACTCGGCTTATTGGAAGACGGGCTTAAGCAACAACCGGAAAACGCTTCCATTTTATACCGGCAATCTGCCTACCTTTTTAAGCTTGGACTGATCAAACAGGCTTATATTAAACTGGAATCAGCGCTTGCTATTGACTACGAAAGGCATATCGAGCTGATTGATTTCATGCCTCAATTAAAGCAGGATAAACATATCCTGGAAATCATCGATACCTTCAGTACCCGAAAATCTTAATGCAAAACAAGCACTCGCTTATTTTTTCTTTGGGTCGTCCTTGCCTTTCCTCATATCAATGATCTTTTCTATGAGATCAGGTACCTTATCAAATATCATCTCCAGGCCTTGTTTTTTCTCTGTAGTACTTAAAAAAGAAATCTCATCGCCCCTGGAAACAAGGAAACCTACTGGTGATATTCCAATTCCTGCCCCAGCCCCACCTCCGGATCCTTTTCCTTTGGCCTTTTTCAAATCTTCTCCTGTACCGGCACCTCCGCCTCCGCCAAATCCAACACCCAGCTTGATTATCGGAATACAGGTAAAGTCACCAATTTTCAGGGGTTCACCCACGATACTTTCTGTGCTGGCCATATGCCTTAATTGCTCCAGCATCTTGTCGAATGTTTCTCCAAAATTCATTTCCATAAATTTATCCTCCTAATTATAATTTATAATTTTCTGAACCTGTAATAAAATATTGCTGCCCGCCAGACTATCCTGTAAAGCCTGTTTTGCATTATCAATAAAAGACTATTCTGGGCTGTATAATTAACAGATAAAGAAATATTCTTTCGGCTAACAAGCAACAATGCAGGGATCAACTGTGAATTCAGCACAAAATCGCCGGTATCAAAATTGATTGATGCCTGCTTGATCCTGAATGTCAGTAAAATATCTTTAGTGAATTTCCAGATCATGCTGGCTTGCTTAAAAAAATTACGATTCCACCTGATCTTTCTCCATCCTTTAGCTTTCTTTTTCGGCTTAATTTCATCACTGACCGCCTGATCTCTTTTTGGACTTTTCTTATCCATATTCACTGTAAAAGGGATGAAGAAAACGGAGATCCTGAGTTTTTTTCCCTGCTCATTAATGATGAGCTGTGATTTGAACAAGACCGGGATCTTAACATAGTAAAGTTGTTGCCTGGTGTCAAGCAGGATTGTCACCGGCCCAAACAAAAGCCAGGCGATGATGAGCAGAATAACACCTAGTATACTAAGGAATATTATCACATATCGAAAATAACAATAACTTTAACAACTTTTACAGAAACTCCAAAGCAAATGAAACATCTCATACTTTTTCTTAAAGGTATTGCAATGGGCGCTGCAAACGTGATCCCGGGAGTTTCCGGGGGTACCATTGCACTGATCACTGAAATCTTTGAAAGGTTAATCAATGCTATAAAATCCTTTAATCTTCATGCGTTAAAACTTCTGTTCAAGGCCAAATTCGCAGCGTTTGCGAAATATACTGACCTGTATTTCCTGCTTGCCGTATTTTCCGGTGTTATCATCGCCATCGTGAGTCTGGCAAGGCTTTTTGATTACCTTTTTGAAAATTACCCTGTCTATATCTGGGCGTATTTTTTTGGTTTGGTACTGGCATCGGTCTATTTTGTGGGTAAAAGAATAAGCAAAGTGACCATTGCAGTGGTCATTGCTTTTTTATTGGGTACAGCAATTGCCGTGGTCATCTCAATACTCAACCCGGCCACTGAAAACGACAATTTTTTCTATCTCCTTATTTGTGGTGTTGCTGCAATTTGCAGCATGATCCTGCCCGGACTTTCCGGCTCATTCATACTATTCATCATGGGCAATTACAAATTGGTGGCTATCGATGCCATCAATGAGCGGAACATGGAAATCTTACTTCCGGTAATCATCGGTGCAGCTGTGGGTTTGATTGCCTTTTCACATCTTTTATCCTGGGTGTTTAAAAGATATCGTGATGAAACAATATCCATTTTGACAGGTTTTATCTTAGGGTCTGTCAGCATTCTCTGGCCATGGCAACAAAAAGTATTTCTGACCGATAGGAGCGGTGATATGATCCTGAAAGATGGAGAGCCAATCATTGCCAGGTATGACAGGATCTTGCCGGATATATTCAACATGGAATTCGCCATTGCGATTGGTTTTATCATACTGGGTATTCTGAGTATATGGTTAATTGAGAAGTCAGCAGAAAAAAAATCTTCATGAAACGATTTGGCATCATTGGTAATCCCCTGGAACATTCATTTTCTTCAAAATATTTTGAGGATAAGTTCAGGGCGGAAAATATTAAGGATGCCGTCTATGAGAATTTCTTACTGGATTCCATTGATGAGTTACCGATACTGCTTGAACAGTTTCCCGATCTTGTTGGATTAAATGTCACCATCCCGTTTAAAGAAGATGTGATGTCTTACGTTGATGAATTGGATGAAGCAGCAAGCCAAATAGGTGCCCTTAATACAATTCATATTTCAAATATTAATTCTCAAAGAATTATCAAAGGATACAACACAGATGCTCCGGCATTTCAGCAAACAATTCAGCATTTAAATAATAAAGATTTAAAAGCACTGGTATTGGGAAGCGGTGGTGCAGCAAAAGCTGTTTGTTTTGCTTTAAAAAACATAAATATCGAACATCTCGTTGTTTCCAGGAACCCTGTCGAAAATCAGCAGATCACTTATCAGGATATTAATGAGAAGATTATTTCTGATTTCTTTCTGATCATTAACACCAGTCCGGTTGGTATGTATCCAAACCTTAATTCAGCTCCGGATATACCTTATGAATTTGTTTCCGATATGCACATTCTCTACGATCTGATTTATAACCCGCAAGAAACAGCGTTTCTAAAACGAGGAAAACTGCATGGAGCAACAACTATTAATGGGTTGGAAATGCTGCAGCTGCAAGCTGAGTTGGCATGGAAGATATTTTCTGTAAAGCATAAACTTATAACTTATAACTTATAACTTATAACTTATAACTATCCTCCCAACAATCTTTCCCTGCAAAATCTCATCAATATAATGATTCAGGTCATCAAGGCTCACAAGCTTTTTTATGGTATCAAGCTGGTCAACTTTCCATTCTCCCGAAAGTTTTTCCCAAAGATCTTTCCTGTGATTCATCGGGCAGGTTGCGGAGTTTACGCCAAGCAGGTTAACGCCGTTCAATATAAATGGGAATATGGTTGTTTCAAGTTTGTAGGATAAAGCATTTCCACAACTGGCAATACAGCCATGAACCGAACATGCTTTCAGCAAGGTATTCAGGATATTGCCACCCACGGTATCAAAGCCCCCTGCCCATTTAGGTTTTAACAAAGGCCGACCACTCTGATCATCAACCTCTACCCGACCTATCACTTCCTTAGCTCCCAATGTCTGTAAATATCCCATAACATCTTTTTTTCCTGTTGCTGCTATTACATCGAAACCAATTTTTGCAAGGATGGCGACTGCCATGCTCCCTACTCCACCTGTTGCTCCTGTAACCACAAGCGGGCCATCTTCAGGCTTCTGCCCCATCTTCAGCATCCTGTCAATCCCCAGTGCTGCAGTGAATCCAGCTGTTCCAAGTACCATGCATTCCTCCAAAGTCAGATTGGCTGGTTTGGGCACAAGCCATTCGGCAGGCACCCGGATATATTCCCCAAAGCCACCGTCAGTATTCATGCCCAGATCGTAACCGGTGACAAGCACTTCATCGCCAATCCGGAAAGCATTATTTCCACTCTCTTCAACAATTCCTGAAGCATCAATGCCAGGTGTGTGGGGGTAAGACCTTGTCACACCTTTATTCCCTGTTGCAGAAAGCGCATCTTTATAATTTAAGCCGGAATAATGCACCTTGATCAGGACATCATTTTCAGGCAGATCATTGATTCTTCTTGATATAACCTCTCTTTTAAAAATACCTTTATCCCTTTCTTCGACAAAGAGGGCTTTAAACATTTGTTCTTCCATAAACTCAAATCTGTTAATTGTTTTGTAAAGATATAGCTATCCTAAAAACCCTCAAACAAAAAGATTTTTTCCATTTGAGCTTCCACTGCCACCAGGGCAGGAATGGTTTTCCTTTCGGCCTTTACACTTTTTTATGTGGTATGGAAACATGGATTATTTGCCATTATTTCAACATAAGCCGTATATTTGGAATATTAAATTTCCTGATGCTTAAGATCCATGAAACTTTCAATCGTCATTGTCAATTATAATGTAAAACACTTCCTGGAGCAATGCCTTTTGTCTGTCAGGAAAGCCATCACCGGCCTTGATGTGGAAGTGTTTGTTGTTGACAATAATTCTGTCGATAGTTCCCAGACCATGATCCGGGAAAAGTTTCCTGAGGTAAAACTTATTGCGAATAAGGACAATAAAGGATTCGCCAGTGCCAATAACCAGGCCATCCGGGAAGCCAACGGAGAATATGTTCTATTGCTGAATCCGGATACGGTTGTTGAGGACGATACTTTCAGCAAGATAATATCCTTCATGGACGAGCATCCTGATGCCGGGGGACTGGGGGTAAAAATGATCGACGGTAAAGGAAACTTCTTACCCGAATCAAAACGGTGTTTACCCAAGCCTGATGTGGCATTTTACAAGATATTCGGATTCGCCAGGCTATTTCCAAAATCCAAAACATTTGGCAAATACCATCTGGGTTACCTGGATAAAGACGAGATCCACAAAGTGGATGTCCTTTCCGGGGCATTCATGATGATCAGGAAAACAGTTCTGGATCAGATCGGTTTGCTTGATGAAATATTTTTTATGTATGGTGAGGATATCGACCTTTCCTATCGGATCACCCAGGCTGGTTACAAGAATTACTATTTTCCAAAAACAAGGATCATCCATTATAAAGGCGAGAGCACAAAGAAGAGCAGCATCAATTATGTGCTCATTTTTTACAATGCTATGGCGATCTTTGCAAAAAAGCACTTTTCAGCAAAAAATGCCAGGATGTTCTCATTCCTGATCAACATTGCTATTTATTTACGTGCATCCATGGCCATTTTCAGCCGTTTTATCACGCGGGCATTCCTTCCCATGCTGGATATTATCCTGATCTTTGCCGGTATTTATTTCATCAAGGAATATTGGGAAACCCATGTCATCTTCCGCGAAGGCGGACATTATCCCGTGGAGTTTATCACGATAGCTGTACCCATTTACATCTTGATTTGGCTGTTCTCAGTCTATTTGAGCGGTGGATATGACAGGCCTATAAGGCTTATCAAAATTCTACAGGGCATGGTTATTGGCACCCTGCTCATCCTGGTGATTTACGCCTTATTGAATGAGTCCTTCCGCTTTTCCAGGGCCATTATCATCCTGGGTGCTGCCTGGGGATTAATTGCATTAACCGGACTCAGGTTCTTGTTGCATATATTCAATTTCAAATTTGCACAAATCGGAAGTGAAAAGAACAAGAGGTTTATCATCATTGGGGAAAAGGATGAAGCCAATCGCGTAGCATCCATGCTTCAAAAGGCCTATGCCGCACCTTCATTTATTGGCATGGTCAGGGCCTCTGAAAATAGAGGCAAGAATGATGGCTTTATAGGTACCCTGAACCAAATCAAAGATATCATCTTCATTTATAAGATATCTGAAGTCATCTTCTGCTCAAAAGACCTCTCACACCAGGTGATCATTGATAAGATGTCTGAATTACAGGATAGTGATGTGGATTTTAAAATTGCACCGGAAGACAGTCAATCCATCATTGGCAGCAACTCCATAAATACTTCCGGAGACTTTTATACCATCGACATCAATTCTATTGCGGACGGGAGAAACAGAAGGAATAAGCGCTTTTTGGACATCATCACAGTATTCATCCTGCTCATCTCCTCCCCTGTGATGGTTTTTATTGTTAAAAAACCGGCCGGATTATTCAGAAATTTAATTACGGTGTTTATTGGGAAGCATTCCTGGGTTGGTTATTGCATTATAGAGGAAATTGACATAAGCCATCTCCCGGAGATCAAGCCGGGAATTCTTAACCCCTGCGATGCTTTTCCCAACAGGAGCATCTCTGCTGAAACCAAAGAATGGCTCAACCTTGTGTATGCCAGGGATTACAAGTTCACAACCGATATCAACATCCTGTTCAAAGGCATTAAGAACCTGGGGCGTTTCTTTCATTAATCTATTTAGAATAATTCCAGACTGAAAAATAATGTGTACTTTTGCACCGCAATACGGATTCCACACGATCATACACATCAAATCAGCTTTTGAACATTTTGATTCGTTATTTGTATATAATAGTTAAATCAAAATCAAGGATATATGGCTAAATTCGAGATTGTTATGCCCAAGATGGGCGAAAGCATTATTGAGGCGACCATCACCAAATGGCTCAAGGCCGTTGGTGATTCTGTGGAAGAAGACGACGCGCTTGTAGAAATCGCCACCGATAAGGTTGATTCAGAGATCCCATCTCCTGTTGAGGGGAGTATGGCCGAGCTGCTTTTTAATGAAGGTGACACGGTTGAAGTTGGGAAGGTGATAGCCATTATTGAGACTGAGGGTGAAGTCGCTGATGCACCAGCCAGTACTACAGCTGCTGCGGTTGCTGCAGCCCCGGAGCCTGCTAGTGTTAAGGCACCTGACAGATTCTATTCCCCACTTATAAAGAGCATCGCCAAGAAAGAAAATATTGCCATTGAAGAGCTGGAACGGATCCCGGGTACCGGTAAGGATGGCAGGGTAACCAAGCAAGACATGCTGGATTATCTCAAGACAAGGACTGCCACTCCCACTCCCACTGCTGCGGCAAGTGCGAAAGTCGCCATTGAGGCAACAGGTGTTACGACAGAAGCCGGAGATGAGATCATTGAGATGAACAGGATGCGCAGGCTGATTGCCGATCATATGGTCATGTCCAAACAGGTATCTCCACATGTCACCTCATTCATCGATGTGGATGTGACAAATATTGTGAACTGGAGAAATAGAGTAAAGGATGCATTTTTAAAGCGGGAAAGAGAGAAAATTACCTTCACTCCTATCTTCCTTGATTCAGCCGCTAAAGCGATCAAAGATTTTCCAGGGATCAATGCATCTGTCGACGGCAATAATATCATCATCCGTAAGCAGGTTAATATCGGAATGGCCACTGCATTGCCTAATGGCAACCTTATTGTTCCGGTGATCAGGAACGCCGATGAAAAGAGCTTGCTGGGCATAACCAAGGATGTGAATGATCTTGCCGGCCGTGCCAGGGCCAATAACCTTTTACCTGATGAGATCCAGGGTGGAACATTTACCCTGACCAATTTCGGTTCTTTCGACAGCCTGACAGGGACACCTATCATCAATCAGCCACAGGTTGCTATCCTGGGTATAGGGGCCATTCGAAAGCAAGCTGTTGTTGTTGAAACGCCACAGGGAGATATGATCGGTATCCGCCATATCATGATCCTCTCACTGGCATATGATCACAGGGTTGTTGACGGTGCACTGGCGGGTATGTACCTTAAGCGCGTAAAGGAATTACTTGAAAATTTCGATATCAATCAAAGCATCTGAGCTCCAAAAAAAAGCCACATATGAAATTAAACCTCTCACGAGCCCTGGCGGTACTGGACCTGGAAACTACCGGGATCAGGGTTGCCACCGACCGGATTATTGAAATCAGCATCATAAAGGTCTTCCCTGATGGGAAGGAAGTCATCCTGACATACCGTGTCAATCCGACTATTCCTATTCCAGCTGAGTCGACAGCGATACATGGCATAACGGATGATGATGTTAAAGACGAACCTACTTTTGCCCAGCTAGGCAAGGAGCTTCACCAGTTTCTTGCAGATTGCGACCTGGCAGGATACAATTCCAATAGATTTGACATCCCTTTGCTCATGGAAGAGTTTTTGCGGATAGACATCAACTTTGAGATCAAGAACAGGTACCTGGTCGATGTACAGAATATCTTTCACAAGATGGAACCACGCACATTGAAGGCGGCTTATAAATTTTATTGCGGGCAGGAGCTTGTCGATGCGCACCAGGCCGAAGCCGATACCAAGGCCACTTATGAAGTGCTGAAATCACAACTTGACATGTACCTGGATCAGGAGTATTCGGATAAGGATGGGAATATTTCCAAGCCCATCATCAACAATACCAAAGCCTTGCATGATTTCAGCTACCAAAGCCATTTTGTCGACATGGTAGGCCATATCGTTTATAATGACAAGAAGGTTGAAGTTTTTAATTTTGGAAAGCATAAGGGCCGGTCTGTTGCCGATGTATTCCGCTCGGAGCCACAGTATTATGACTGGATGATGAAAGCAGAGTTTCCCCTGTCCACCAAGAAAGCCATCACAGCCATTAAGTTAAGGGATTTCAACCAGGGTTCTATCAACTTCGGTTAAACCTTATTGATGGCACGTGAATCTTTATGCGAATAAAATTGAGTGTTTATGAAAATTATCTGTATTGGAAGGAATTATATTGAGCATGCGAAAGAGCTGAAGAATCCTGCCCCTGAAGAACCTGTTTTTTTCCTCAAGCCAGATACCGCTTTATTGATCAGGAACAGGCCTTTTTTTCATCCCTTTTTCTCTGAAGATATACATTATGAAGCTGAGATCGTACTCAGGATATGCAAAGTTGGCAAGAACGTACAGGAAAAGTATGCCCATACTTATTATGAGGAAATTGGTATTGGCATAGATTTCACGGCCAGAGATTTACAGGAAAAGTGCAAAGAAAAAGGATTGCCCTGGGAAATCGCCAAAGGCTTTGATTTTTCCGCCCCGCTCAGTGATGAATTCATTCCCAAGGAGGGGTTCAGCGACCTGTCTGACATCAATTTTCATTTAGACCTTAATGGCGAGACGGTACAAAACGGAAATACCCGCGACATGATCTTTACTTTTGACCGCTTGATCGCACATGTATCCCAGTTTATAACTTTGCGCATAGGAGATCTGCTCTTTACCGGCACCCCGGCAGGTGTGGGCAAGGTGAAAGTCGG
>JAUXCL010000147.1 GCA_030618905.1 Bacteroidales bacterium
ATGCCAGTCCGTTATGACCTCCATCACCTCCTCCCCTGCGCACCCTCAAGGTCCCCAGTGGAAGGGCAATGTCGTCAAGGACGCTGAGCATCCTTTCGCCAGGGATATTCTCCTCCTTCAGCCAGTACCTGATGGCCTTCCCGCTCAGGTTCATATAAGTGGAGGGTTTGATCACAACCAGTGTACGGCCTCTGTACTTTATCCTGCTGATATCTGCATAACGGCCAGGTTCAAAACTGGCTTTGGCTTCCAATGCCAGGGCATCGGCAATGATGAAACCGATGTTGTGCCGGGTATTGCGGTACTCATCTCCGATGTTACCAAGGCCGGCAATCAGATATTTCATGAATTTGGATTATTCTTTTTTCCAGGCTTCACCACCTTCTTTAGGTTTGGCCCCGCCTTCAGCCGGCGCAGCACCTTCTGCAGCAGGAGCACCTTCTTCTCCCTCTACACCTTCTTCTCCCTCTTCTTCTTCCTCTTCTTCTTCTTCCACAACAACCCTTGTTGTTCTCACTCCCACGACCATTTCTGAAGGAAGATCAAGCATTTCGACTTTACCCAGGGTCAGGTCTTTGATCTTGATGGTATCACCAATCTCAAGTTTTGAGATGTCGATAACTACATTATCAGGCAGGGCTTCAATTAAGCCTTTGATGTTAATCTTACGCATCTTGTGCACCAATCGTCCACCTTTGATGATACCGGAAGCACTTCCTGTCAACATCACAGGAATGGCAATCCTGACCGGTTTTCCTTCTGCCAGTTCGAGGAAATCTGCATGCAATACCTTATCGGTAACCGGGTGGTATTGAATATCCTGCAGGATAGCCTGGAAGGATTTGCCATCCAGGTCCAGGTTAATGATAAATACATCAGGGGTAAAGAGGATCTTGGTAAAATTGCGCTCGTCCATGATAAAATGGACTTGCTCTTTACCGCCATATAACACGCAGGGGACATTGCCCTCCCTGCGTTGCTTTTTTGCATCTTTTTTCCCTACGTTCTCGCGAGGAGAACCGCTCATAGATACTGTTTTCATTGTTTTAAAATTTAAATAAGCTACTAATTGATTTATTGGTATTTACTCTCTTAATGACGTCTGCAAATAAATCTGCCGTCGACAAAACGGTGATCTTGTCTAATTTTCGTTGCAATGGCAGGGTATCTGCAACCACAATTTCTTTTAAGGGTGATTTTTCAAGCCTTTCATAAGCCTCACCGGAAAATACAGGGTGTGTACAGAAAGCCCTGATACTTTTTGCCCCATTATCCATGATCAGCTGTGCGGCCCTGGTAATGGAACCGGCCGTATCGATAATGTCATCAACAAGGACCACATCACGATCAACCACATCCCCCACCAATGCCATCTTGGCAATTTGATTTGGTTTTGACCTTTGCTTATAGCAGATCACAAAATCCGTATGCATCACCTTGGCATAGGTAGCTGCACGACGTGTTCCACCAGTATCCGGTGAAGCCATGGTAAGTTCGGGCAGATTCAGCTTTTTAAGGTAAGGGACGAAAATGGATGATGCAAAAAGGTGATCTACAGGTACATCAAAAAATCCCTGGATCTGGTCCGCATGAAGGTCGATCGTGATCACCCTGGTCACGCCTGCTGCCTGTAGCAAGTTGGCGATCATCTTGGCAGTGATCGATACCCTTGGCCTGTCTTTACGGTCCTGCCTGGCAAATCCAAAATAAGGCATGACAGCAACGATATTCCTGGCAGAGGCCCTGCGGGCCGCATCAACCATCATCAACAATTCAAAAAGATTGTCTGTTGGTGAGAAAGTCGATTGCACAAGAAAAACATCCCTGCCGCGGATATTGTCATCGTAGAAAGTTTGAAATTCTCCATCGGAGAACACAGTAACGGTAGAATGTCCCAGATCATCACCGTAGCTCTCGGCAATTTTTTCCGCAAGGTACCGGGTGCCCCTGCCTGCAAAAATTCTAACCAGATCCTTTTTTGGCATTGTTTTGGATTTGAATGAGCCGCAAAATTAGCACTTATCTGATTAGCTTGCAAATAATTTTTACCCACCCCTCTTCCCCCTCCCTCTTGAGGGAGGGGTGCATACGCGGCAAACTTTAATGCTTACACCGTGCCCGGGGGTGGGTACAAAAACAAAAAATCAAAAGTTTATTTACTCTAATACATGACAATTGATCCAGTATCCAGTATCCAGTATCATAGAATACCCATAGCACCATTTTCTTAATACTTAATACTCAATACTTAATACTATTTTTGCACTAACCACCAGCCACTTGTATTTCCCTTTCCTGTTTAGTATCTTAGTTTTCCCGAACCATTCATTTATGGAAACCCGGATATTAATCTTCCAGCCCAATAAGTATTTATAGTTTACCTTGTATTTCTAAATATTTCTTTATATATTTACCTTGTATTTCTAAATCCTTCATTTTATGGACAGGTTATCCATGATCAAACTGGATGAATGGAAAACATCACCAGCCAGGAAACCACTTATTGTCAGAGGTGCCCGGCAGGTGGGAAAATCGTATTTGATACATGAATTTGGTAAGACCAGGTTTAACGGAAAAATTCATACTATTGATTTCGAAAAGCATCCTGACTGGCGTAGTATATTCGATGCAAACCTTGATCCATTAAGAATCATCAGTGAGTTGGAAATTCTTATGAATACCAGGATATCAGCAGATTCAGATTTGCTGTTTTTTGATGAGATCCAGGCTTGTCCGAAGGCGATCATGTCTTTAAGATATTTTTACGAGAGCATTCCCTCCATGCATGTTATATCAGCTGGTTCGTTACTTGAATTTGCTTTAAGAGATATCAGTTTTCCCGTCGGTCGTGTCACTTTGATGAATATGTTCCCAATGAGTTTTTATGAATTTTTACTATCCACAGGGAATGGAAAGGCTGCAGAAATAATACTTTCTGATCCGGTGAAACTGCCTGAAACCGTACACCGAATGTTGTTAGAAAGCCTCAGGCGATATATGTTTATTGGTGGGATGCCGGAATGCATAAAAGCCTGGCATAAATCTCAAAGCATAGTGGATATATTCGGGATCCAGACAGATTTGATAAATACGTATAGGCAGGACTTCTCCAGGTATGCACCTTATTCGGATAAAAGAAGCCTTAACCATACGCTCACTACCATTGCCAAAAATGTCGGACATCAGATCAAGTATACACAACTTTCGGATGATTTTACCGGCCCTACAAATAAGAAAGCGTTTGATTTACTAAACACTGCCAGAGTAGTTCATAAGATCCGGTCGGCTTCACCTGCCTCATTGCCCCTGGGGGCATCTGCCTCAGAAAAAAAATTTAAAGCCATTCCGGTTGATGTTGGCCTTTTGCGTTCACTTCTGGATTTGCCGGCAAACCTTGAGTACACAAAAAACGATCTACTTGCGTTGTACAATGGTATCCTTGCAGAACAGTTTGCAGGACAGGAATTTTTGTCAGCAGGCATGAAAAACCTGTACTACTGGTCGAGAGAGGCAAAAAGCAGCACTGCAGAAGTTGATTACCTCATTGTAAGGAACCATAAGATCTGTCCTGTGGAGATAAAGAGTGGTGCAGCCGGAAAGCTGAAAAGCCTTCACCTGCTATTAAAGAATTACCCTGACATTGATCAGGCATATGTATTATCTACCGGACCATATGGAAAATTACCAGATCAAAAAATTACCTTTCTTCCGCTTTATTATGCATATGGATTAATTGATCAATAACAAGTAACAATCACATTGTATATCAGAATTGTAAACACTAAATCGTAAATTATTCTGCTTCCCGAACGTACAGAATATCCTTCTCAATCCCATCTTCATACAGCATTACCTTCTGCAAACGGCGTTTATCATCGTAGAATTTCCACTCTCCTTCCCAGAAATAATGCACGTCCTTTTTGGTGTACTCGATGCGTGCACGTCCTTTTTGCTCCAGCTTGCCGTTGGTATAATAGTACTTGACCTTAATGTCGTCCTTGAGATACTTGTATTTCAGGCGGCGCTTGCCATTGAAATGATAATGTATCCATTTGCCCGATTCCCGTCCATGCTCGAACTTTCCTTTTCCGGAGATATCCACATGCTCCGAGTCCAGGTACTCAACCCAGAAGCCGTGCTTTTTCCCGTTCTCATCAGTCTGGTTAATCTTCCGTTTCCAGAACTGTGCGTGCATAGGGATAGAAAAAACAGCAGTCAGCGCAATGATGAAGATTAAACGTATCATGATAATATATCAGTTTAACAGTTTAACAATTTAACAATTTTTTCATTACACTAATCACCAGCAACTTGTATTTGCTCAACAGATCCAATGAACGTAATTTTGATTCCGGTTTTTTCCAATGTATAAGGATCACTGATATATGGACTGTAACAATAATTATTGCCTTGCGGATAAAACTCACGAAAAACTTTCATATTCCCGGGAGTGAAATGGTCCGGGCTTGATTTGCACTCGATAATATCTGTAATATTGCCCGGTTTATTGATCACAAAATCGATTTCCCGGCCAGATTTATCACGCCAGTATTGTATTTTATGTTCATTAAAGCGGGATCTTAACATGTCAAGCACCAGGTGTTCCCAGAGTAGACCACGATCATTATCCCTGATCTCGTTCCAGCCATTCACAAAACATACCAGCCCGGTATCAAAGCAGTAATACTTGGGACGTTGTGTAATTTCTCGCCTGCCGCTTCCATGAAAAGGGGGCAATGCATATACCATATTTGCAATTCTCATTGCTTCAAGGTATGAAATAACAGTTGGCCTGGTCAGGCCACTCATTTTTGATAGACTTGTAACCTCCAGTAGAGACCCGCTTGATCTTAGCAATAACTGCATTAGCTTCAGGAATCCACTGCGGTTTCTGACATTAAAAAGTTCTTGTATATCTCTTGCATAAAAGCTGTCCATCCATTCAGCAAAAAATGCTTCGTCTTTTTCGGATGATAACAATGGTTCTGGTAAACCGCCATGTAATAAGCGGTGATCAAGATCAGCGATATTAAAAACATCTTTACATTCATCCCAAAGAACCGGAAAGAGCTTAACCAGGTTTTTTCTGCCTGTGAGAGAATCTTTAAATTTTTTTGTTGCCTCAAGTGTTGAAGAGCCGGTGGCCAGCACATTGATATGCGTAAACTCATCAGCAGCAATTTTAAGCAGCAGGCTTGGATCCTCCAGCCGGTGAATTTCATCAAATATGATGATCTTGCTTTCAGAGATACTTTGAAAATAAGATTCCGGATCTTCTAATTTCCTGGAAACAGAAGGAAGATCGCAGTTGTGATAAACAGCATCCGGAATCATCTTGGAAATAGTCGTTTTCCCAACCCTTCTTACCCCGGATAACCAAACAATAGATCTTGATTTCCAACTTTCATGAATGCGGTTGAGCCAAAATGGTCGTCTTGTCATTGCAATTGTGTTTTACATTTAGACGTCCAAATGTAAACTAAAGTTACATAAAAGGCAAGTTTTAATTCATGCTTCGACTTATCTGATTATGACAATTCCCCTCTGCATCCAGTATCCGGTATCATAGAGACTCATAGAGCCACATAGAGGACATAGAGACACATAGCACCATTTTCTTAATACATAATACATAATACTCACTACTAATCCCTTAGTTACAGAACTAAAAAACCAGTTATCTGGAAGAAAAAAATTTACATGCTAATTACCACCTCTACTCCGCCTTCTTCTTCGTTTTTTCGTCCAGCTTATAAGCGATAGGTAATGCATATTCAACCCGCACAACCTTGCCCTTGTCCTTTCCTGGCTTCCAGTTAGGCATGGCATGGACTACACGCATACTCTCCTTCTTCATGGCATTCAATGCTTCCTTATGAACTTTATCCTCATCCTGAGTTGCTTTAGGCGGTGGTGGTGGAACGTCTTTGTTAGGCACAATTTCTCCTGATTTTAACGGTGGTAGCGGAATTTCCACTTCTTCCCGGGCAAAAATATTCGTGCTCATTGAAGTCAGCACCACAAGCAATACAGCCAAAGGCAGTACAAAAAGTAATTTAAGCCTGGCCATTTCATTTGATTTTAATTTAAACTAAATTATTCTTAGTCGTGTGAATGGTCATGTTCGTCGTCAGCATGAACATGATCTCCTTCATGTGCATGCAGGTAATTGTTCAGGAATCTCTCCATAGAGCGGTAGAAATCAAACCTGTTTTCTTCGTTACGGA
>JAUXCL010000210.1 GCA_030618905.1 Bacteroidales bacterium
GACTAAGGAAAATGGTTTTCTCCAGCAGTCTGTTTCTTCTGTATTTTCTACCCTCATTTCTGATTATTTATTATGCACTTGGGAAAAAGTACAAGAATTATTTTGCGCTGGCCGCCAGTATCTTTTTCTATTCCTGGGGAGCACCCCAATTCCTGTTTATTGTATTAGGGTCAATCCTTGTTGATTTCTATATTGTGGGTGGGCTTTCCACTTCAAAAGGCAGAAAGAGAATGCTGCTTCTATGGGCATCCATAGTGCTAAATATAGGATTGCTGGGCTATTTTAAATATGCCAATTTCTTTGCAGACAATTTCAACAATATACTGGAACTATTGGGGTTCAGTCAGTTTGGGTGGACAAGAGTATTGCTTCCTATAGGCATCTCATTTTTCACTTTCCAAAAGCTCACTTATACTATAGATGTATACCGTAATATACATGCTCCATTAAAAAAAGTGAGTGATTATGCTTTGTACATCCTGATGTTTCCACAGCTGATTGCAGGCCCCATTGTGAGGTACAATGAAATAGCAGACCAGTTAGTTGATCGATCAGCCAATGAAAACATCAATAACCGCCTGACAGGCTTTTTCCGATTTGTGATTGGCCTGTCTAAAAAAGTTTTAATCGCCAATGTGCTGGGAGAACAGGTGGATCTGATCTTTGCGACAGATAATGAAGCATTGTCAAGTTATCTGGCCTGGGTAGGTGTTATAGCTTATGCCTTTCAGATCTACTTTGATTTTTCCGGTTATTCAGACATGGCCATAGGGATTGGCCGTATGATAGGGTTTAAATTCCCGGAGAACTTCAACAACCCTTATATTTCACAGAATATCAGCGAATTCTGGAGAAGATGGCACATTACGCTGGGACGCTTTATGAAGGATTATTTGTACATACCCCTGGGTGGAAACCGCGTTCCGAAGGGAAGGATGTTTTTCAACCTGTGGGTGGTCTTTCTCATTTCCGGACTCTGGCATGGTGCAGCCTGGAATTTTGTTTTCTGGGGTGCTTTTCACGGTCTTTTCCTGGTGGCTGACAGGTTATTTTTACTGAAGTTCTACAAAGCCATCGGCAAGATACCCAGTATCATCATTACGTTTATCATCGTGCTGATAGGCTGGGTGTTCTTCAGGGCTGATAATATATCAGCAGCATGGATGTATCTTGAAAAGATGTTTGCCTTTGAACAGGGGCCGGCAGACATCTACCTGGACACAAAGTTTTATTTTATCATGGTTATAGCATTCTTTTTCTCCTTCTGGGGAGGATTTATCCGCATCGAAAGATGGCAGGAAATGCTGTTTGCACAGGATCAAAAAAATGCAGCAATTTACAGGATGACAGCCTTTTCAATCATATTCCTGGTCTTATGTGTGGCTTCAATAACATCAACAGGGTTTAACCCATTTATATATTTCAGGTTTTGATGGCAAAGAAGATTAAAAATATCACCTTTATCTTGATCATGACATTATTGCTGATACCGGCAATCCAGGGAATCTTCCATATTTTTTCTGTAAGAGCACTTGAAGGAGACTTCATGCCAGCTCCCCATCCGGTATTAACCATAAAATCCTGGCTCAGCATGGACTTTCAAAATGCGTTTGAGCCCTACCTGGAAGAAAACATAGGATTTCATAATGACCTGGTCCGCCTGCATAACCAGTTGGATTATTCGCTTTACAGTAAGCTTAATGCAGAAGGAGTAGTGATTGGGAAAGATGGGCAATTATATGAAAAAGACTACATCAGGGCATACCTGGGTAAAGACTTTGTGGGGTATTGGATTATTGACAGGAAAGCCAGAAGGCTTAAGTTCCTTCAGGAACACCTGAAGAACGAATTTGATATAGACCTGGTAATCATTCTGGAACCCGGTAAAGCAAGCATTTATCCGGAGTACATACCTGACAGATTTGATGTGAAAAACCGAACAAGCACTAATTATCAGGCTTATATTGAGAAATTCGAAGAATATGAGGTGAAATACGTAAACCTCAACAGTTATTTCATGGATATTAAACACAAGCTTGAGTACCCTGTGTTTACTAAAAATGGTATTCACTGGAGTATTTACGCGATGACTTTTGCAGCAGACACTATGCTGAAGTATATTGAAAGCATTCGGTGTATCGAAATGCCCGGGGTATACATAGATAGCTGGGTACGGACTGATCAACCCCAGCGGACAGATAATGATGTAAGCAGAACCCTGAACCTGATCTGTGAGCCCCCGATGGATACAACGGCATATCCTGAATATCGGTTTGAAGAAAATGACACTAAAGAAAAACCAATGGTTCTGGTAATCGGTGACAGCTTTTACTGGAACTTTTTCAATACCAGGATACCAAAGCATCTTTTTAATAATGAAGCATTCTGGTATTTCTATAAGCAGGTGTTTCCGGATTCTTATGATAATCCATTAAGCGTATCAGATTTGGATCTGCAGGCAGAAATTGAAAAACAAGATGTGGTGATCCTCACTGTCACTGAACGGTTTCAGTTTAATTTTGATTGGGGCTTCATCGATGACCTGTATATGATATACGCTCCTCCTTCACCATACGATAAGATCTATACTATCCAAAATGACATTGTAAAATATGATCAATGGTTCAATAACATCATTCTTAAAGCACGCAAGAGGGGCCTGTCCCTTGAAAATATGCTATATACAGATGCCTTGTACACTTTAGAAATGAACAATCCTTTGGCATACTTTTCACTATTCGGGGCTGATCACTATACAAAAGCCATTCAAAATGATCCCAACTGGTTAACAATGATAAAAGGGCAGGCAAAGGACAAAGGGATTCCCCTGGAGCAAAATATCAGGGAAAATGTTGATTTCATGATGCAAGAGCATCATCCGGAGGCATATAAGAAGTATATTGCTTTACAATCTACAATAAATGGTATCAGAAGTGACAGTGCCTGGTTATCACAAGTCAGGGAAAAAGCAGCGAAGTATTATATCCCTTTGGAGGAAATGATGTTGATTGATGCGGAGTACCTTTATAATCTGGAGAAATAGGAATACTGTTCCAGTCTAAAATTCCAAGTACCAAATCCCAAATTCCAAATAAATTCCAACACTCAAATCCCAGTATTTAAACAGTTTAGAATTTGATGCTTTCATTTATCAACAATTGTTAATAAAACCGAAACTTAATTTTTTTCAGTGATGGTAGCTTTTTTAATATTTTTCTTATATATTTGTGTCTAACCTACCAAAGTAATTTAATTATTAACTAAAATCTCACATTATGAAAAGATTTACCTTATCTTTCTTGATGATAATTCTATCATCATTTTTTATTTTCGGACAAACCATTCTTGCTGTTGACAGGGATGGTAGCGCAGATCTTGGGTTTACTGATTGCTGGCCCGCATTCCAGGCAGCCCTTGATGCCAATTCATATACATATACGTATTATGAAGTAACGGATGTGACCCTGGACGGTCCGGATTTGACGACTATGCAGGCACACGATATCATCATTTGGTTTACTGGTGAAGGTTGGCAAAACGGCCAGACCATGACCGACAATGATGAAACAAACCTCTCTACCTTTATGGATGACGGGGGCATGCTTTTCTTCTCCGGACAGGATTTCTTATGGGACAGGTGGAGTAGCGCAGGTGTTTTCTCCGCCGGCGATTTCCCTTATGACTATTTTGGATTAAGAGAAGTATCACAGGATATCTGGTTCATTGATGCCACGGGGACCATGGATGGCGTTGCCGGATCACTGGCTGAAGGAATGACTTTTACACTTCAGGACATTTTTACTACGGATAAAGACGGCCTGTTTATTGATGAGATGGTGAACCATGTGGGTACCAGCTTGTTCAATATCACAGATCCAGCACCGGAAGGTATTGGTGCCGTACAATATGAATTAAGAGGCCATAAAGCCGTATTCACGACTGCATCATTCGCTGCTATTGTAGATGCAGGCAACCAGGCAGCTTTAATGGCAGCCATTATCGGCTACTTCACAGGAGGCCCTCCTCCACCTCCTGCACCTTGTGAAAATTTTGACGCATTAACCGTTGGTGGATATGTTGCAGATCAACTTGGTGGCTTATGGACAACCTGGAGCGCTGCTCCCGGTACAGCAGAAGATGCCTTTGTTACTGATACTTTTTCAGTAAGCCCGGACA
>JAUXCL010000197.1 GCA_030618905.1 Bacteroidales bacterium
AGCTCCGGAATGCTTTCGTGATAATGGATAATCAACCCTGCCAGGGTTTCGTAATCTTCTGATTCAGGAAGATTCAGGCTGTATTTTTCGTTGAGATAATCAATTTCAAGACGGCCTGAAAATACAAAACCCCCATCATCTGCCTGTCTTTCTACCAGGCCCTCTTCATCAAACTCATCTTCAATCTCTCCAAAGATCTCTTCGATTATATCTTCCATAGTGACGAGACCGGAAGTACCCCCAAACTCATCCACAACAACAGCCACACTTTTATGCTCACGGATGAACATAGACAATACATTATTGGCCAGCATGGTTTCAGGTACGAAGATTGTTGAGCGCATAACGGATTTGATAGTTGCAGGGTTCTTGAAAAGATCGGATGTATGTATATAGCCAATGATATGATCGATAGAATCCCTGTAGATCAGGATCTTTGAAAACCCGGAGTCAATAAAAATTTTGCGAAGCTCCAGAATAGAATAATTTTCTTCTATAGCAGCAATTTCCGTGCGGGGCACCATACATTCCCGCAGTTTGATATTCCTGAAATCTATCGCATTCTGAAACATCTGGATTTCCTGTTGCACCTCATTTTCCCTGGTATGTTCCGGGGCGAATTCACGCACATAATTATCCAGATCAACTGTACTGAAGACATATTTACCGCCACCGGTTTTAATCCTGAAGAATATCCGCAATATCATCTCGCCCAGGCCAATAAAAAAAATAATGACAGGATAAAACAGAATGTAAAAAACAAATACAGGAATAGCAAAAAGATTGAGAATATAATTTGGCTTGATCCTGAAAAGGATCTTGGGTAAAAACTCTGCGACAAATAAGATCAACAAGGTAGCGATGATGGTTTGAGCCAGAAGAACGATCCATTCTCCCGGCAGGATCTCAGAAAGAAAAGGCTCCAGCATTTTAGCCATAGCGATACCGTAAATAACGAGGGCAATATTGTTGCCCAGCAATAAGGCACCAATAAATCTGGGAGGATTGATATTGAAGAATGCAATAATACGGGCAGACAGCAGCCCCTTGCTTTTGTCAATTTCAATTTTCAGGTTATTGGAACTGACAAAGGCAATCTCCATTCCCGAAAAGAATGCGGATAATACCAGGGTAATAATGATAATCAGCCAGTTGTCCATATATTATTGATTTTCCTCATCAATCATAATTTCGCCAGAGGGGTTGATGATCCGCCGGCTGGTAAAAGTCTGATCTGACTCCAGCCCATCGCCATACAACACGCCATCGCCTGTGGTGATCTTGACAAATTTATTAGAATAGATCATTTCTTTGCGCTGGTCCCAAATCAGTTCTTCGGTATTAAGCTGTTCGTCAGCCTCGTAATTGATTACGATAACATTACCCCTGGCCTCCATCAATTTTCTTTTCTGATAATTAATACCATAATTGGCCCTGATCTGGCTTTGAACATTCATCAGGGAGTCATAAAAAAGCACTTTAAAGCCATCCGGGAATTCCAGATAGGGATCTTCTCCATCGTAGCTGTGCATCGTGGGGCCGGTAAGCCTGATCTGGATTTTGGCAGAATCGCTGTAAGTGAATTCAATATCATAAGCACTAAGGCCTGGCAGGGTGTCAAGCATGCTGTCGAAAGCGGTAATATCCCTCATTTCGTTGCGACAGGCAAAAAGCATTGCCATTATTGTTGTAATAACAATGCCCCTTATAAGAAAACCGGTAAAATGATTAGAAGGATTTCTCAAAATATTTTACGCTTGGTTATTGTTTAGCCGCCCTGACCTTTGTGGTTTCATTGATCCAGCATTCCACAAGATAATCATCTCCCTCATTCAGGTTGTGGAAGAAAATAGTTTCCGTTTGTGGAAAATGGGCAGAGTATGTTGAAATACGCCCATTGGCCAGTTCTGCCATTGATGGATCAACGCGCCTGGCAGCATAGTATTTGTCGACAGCAGCCCAATAAGCTGCTTTCTTACTCAAATCATTAGTACCACAATCATTAGCTGTAGCAGCATACATGTCGCCGATCAAAATATAGGGATGTCCATCGTTTGCGTTTACCCTGGTTGCTTTCAGGGCATATGACCTGGCGGCAGGATAATTCTTCAGTCTGCTATACGCTTCGGCAAGCATCAGGTAGCTGTTGAATACATTATCCTGATCTTCAAGCTTTCCACCCTCTTTAAGGTAATTAATGGCCTTATTGTATTCTTCCTTTTTCATCATCATTTTACCGATGAGGTAAGCTGATTCAGGGCTTGGTTCCAGGCTATACAGCTTGATAGTAGCCTCAAAGTACAAGGGTGCCTCTACACATCTTTTCTTGTCGAGCAACTTGGTAAGTTTTTTCAGCATTTCAATATCATCGGGCGTTTTCTCATATTTAGGAGTATAGATGGCGATAAGTGCATCACAGGTTGCATATGGCTCAAAGGTGATATCGATATTCCCTTTTACATTTTGCCAGTTGGATAATTTTTTTTGATTCTCAGCAAATTTCTTGATGTTAAAATCAATAATCTGTGAGCAGCGGTCATAATTATCAAAGATTATATCAACATCCGCCTTTCCATCATCGATCATTTTTTTGGAGGCCCTCATGTAAAAAACCAGCACATCCGGATAAGTATTATTGCCGCTCACTTCAACAGAGCGTTTCAGGATGTCGTATGCTTCCTCGAAATCTTCCGGTCTGTAGGTATAAAGATCAACACCTTTTCTACCCAGCACATATCCTTCCTTTTTGAAATACCTGATCCTTTGGTCGTAAACCATCATGAGGGTATCAATGTATTTGTCTTTTAAAGCCACATCCCTGGTATTTTTAACTTTCCAGGTCACCATTTTAGCTCCGTCAAGGTATATACCCAGGCTTGAAGCCGGGCAACCAAAAAAGGCCTCTCTCCAGGGCTTAATGGCGTCATTAACAGCCTCATTTTTATATCCACTTGTCTTCCATTGCTTAAAGAATTCTTTGTACAAAGAAAGGTTTATGATACAATTTATACTGTCTTCACCATATTTTTTAACCTTGACATCCTGTGCCTGTGAAGAAGAGGTTGCCAGAATGGCGAATGTGATAAGTACCAGGGAAAAGATCCGTGTTTTCATTTCCTTATATTTTGCTTCGATTATTACTATATGTTTTATTTATATCTTTTTCTAATAAACCAGCGCTCATAGAGCGTTATACCGAAGTTAAATTTAATAAAATTCTCTTGTACCAGGTCTTCGGCCGTGGTTCCTCTGCTGCCGAATTCAAAACCAAAGTTAAATGTTGATTTTGATCTTCGTAACGGTAAACTAAATCCAAAACTTATGCCAAATTCGTTGATTTGCTGCTTCCTGAACACCAGGGGCAGCTGTGTATACCTTGCCCCCGCCCTGAAGGTCATTCTTCTCCAGTATGAATTTAAAGACTTTTTATTAGGAATATACTGACCCCCGACCCTTATTTCAAAGCTGTTTTCGAGCGAATCGGGGTAATCAAAGATTCTGAATTTTTCCCAATTCTGGAAGTCAAAATCAGCCCCGATAAGCCAATGATCCTGTTTTTCCAGGACCAGGCCGGCTCCAATAAATGCGGGAATAAGGATGGTGCCTTTTTCTTCCGGGACATAGGCAACGGTATCAAGAAAAAACTCATCAGCCCCAAGTCCACCCTGGAATGTATTGGCAATATATTCTCTACGCGCATGCATTTTGTTTTCAAGCGCAAAGGTAAGGCCGGCTATAAGAGAAAGGTCGTTTTTCAGGGGGACCTTGTATTGCGCACCGAAATTAACAGACAAATCACTTACCTTGATCCTGTTTTCCAGGTTGGAATTAACGTATGTGCTCAGGGAATCAGGAAAATACACTTTCCTGAACCTGTTCATGGTCCCAAAATAGTAAATGAGGTTAAAGCCCAGTGAAAGATGTTTTGTAACCGAGAAGCTACTACCCAGATAAGCCTGGTTGATGCCACCGGTACCCTCATATTGCGTGAGGGTTCTTCCGATATTTTCCGAATGGTTTTCCTGTATAATGTTATATCCGACATCACTAAAGGGCAAAACACCCATGCTCATCTTACACCAGCGTGTTATGGGAAAGCCAAATAGTAAATGGGCCAGTGATCCATACATAGACTGCTGGGAGACATCATTGCTTTTCATGGTGGTAAGCTCCGTATCAACGCCGGCATCGAAGATGAAGGAAGTAGAATCAAAACCGCTGTATGATGCGGGATTGGCGAAGTTTATATAATATGGTGATTGGATGGCATTGCTGATACCCCCCATGGAAGAGAGCACGATATTGTAATCACCCCTTCGCAACAAACCGACTCCATAACGGGAATAAGGGGAACTGATCCGAACCTGGGAAAAGCCCAACACGGTCAGTAATAAAAAGCTAAAAACCAGAATAGCCCGCCGGCCCGTCTTGTGATTAAACATTAAAGTCCAAAATTATATTTAGCCCTGTCAGTACTATATTTGGGACTGCAAAGATGTTATTTTTTAGTTTCTTATCAAAATATTTGGCATCGCCACCACTTAAAATTATTGTCAGGTCCTCATAGTCCTGCCTGTACCTGTCGATCATGCCCTCAACTTCAGCAAGAACCCCTGCCTGAACTCCGGATTCAATTGAGCCCTTTGTTGATCCGCCTGTTAGCGTGATATCGCCAGACTTCTCTATTAACGGAAGGTGTTCGGTAAAAGTA
>JAUXCL010000070.1 GCA_030618905.1 Bacteroidales bacterium
AAAATAAAGCCCGAGCTATTGTCATTAACGCAGCTGCAGGTCAAATCGGGGTATTTATACAAAAACTGGCAAGAAATGCAGGAATTACCACCATCAATATTGTTCGCAAGCAAAAACACATCGCCTACCTTAAAAGTATAGGAGAGAGAATTGTAATCGATCAGACAGCCGACAATTTTGAAACCATCTTGTGGAGCATGGCTGAAGAATTTCATCCTACGATTGCCCTGGATGCTATTGGAGGAGAAATGACCGGCACACTGATGAACAACATGCCTGAAGGGTCGGCAACAATTGTATATGGCGGGCTCTCAGGCTTGCCAATCGGCAATATCAATCCCATGGACCTCATCTTTAATGGCAAACAATTATATGGGTTTAACCTGAATACATGGCTGGCAAAATTAAGCCGGAAAAAGCTGGATGAAGTCTCCGCAGAATTGCAGGAAATGATCATTAATCAGGAAATCCGAACCCGTGTACAAGGCAAAACAACACTTGAAGAAATTGAACCGGCCCTGATGCAATATATCAGGAATATGTCGGATGGAAAAATGCTTATAACACCCTGAATAGCTTTCCTTTAATCCATCAGGATGAACCTGTCGTCATCAACAGGTACCATAGAATTTTTTTTCCTGTCATAATGAAAATAATACCTTGGCTTAATATTTTCAGGGAGATTTTTATAGATATAGGTGTTTAACATATAATCGTAAGTATAACCGGCATATTTCCGGCCAAGATACCCTGCCAGGCCATAAATATCATTGATGATCAATGAATCTATATTGTATGCGTACTTGATTTCACCGGTATAAGGGAAAAATTTAAAATTCCCTTCAAAATCATCCAGGATATAATGACTGGCAAACAATATTTCATTATCCAATTCTTCTTCGCTATTAATGCGCGTCAATTCGAACCAGGAATTTATATTTACAGCATTGAGGTCGATCTCTTTATAAAACAGATATTCACTTACCAATTCTTCATCCCTGATGGGTAAAACATATTCTTCCACTTCGATTTGTGCTACATTGATGATGAAGTCAGGTTCGCTAACCTGTAGAAAAGTATCCATTTGATTTGCGGTAAAAACGATAAACCCTAAAGCCTGGAGCTCTTCAGCATAACTATTGGCATAAATATCCAGAAAAGAAGAGTCGGAAATAAACTTAAGAAAGAGACTTTGATTAAACAGAATGGAATCCAGCATCCATTCTTCCATCCTTTCAGCACCTTCCACATCATATTCCTTCAAGCTGGTTTTGAATACGTACTCAGGCATCAAGATCATCAGCTCCTGCCCCTTTCCCTCCTCCAGGTATAATTTGGCCAATTCTCTTTCAGGTGAACAAAAAGTGAGGGTGAGTATGCTCCCCAGAAAAATCAATAGCAGTTTGTATGTATAAATTAAGCGGTACATGGACTTGCAAAGTGATTGGATTTTTGACATGAAAGCCTTAATCCCGTTTGAGCAATTCTTTAGCAAAATTCTTGCCATACTCCACCGCAAGGGCAATTTCCTTCTCGCTGGGCGTAAACTTCACAAAAACACCTTCCCCGAAATATTTAAGTTTCAGGTTGCTAAGGTTAGTTTCTATCATTTTTTTGCCTTCACCACTCCAGCCATATGACCCGAATCCCCCGGCAAGCTTTTTGTGATCACGAATCGGATTGATTACGGCGAAAAGCTTGTAAATGGGCATAAGGATATTTTGATTGATGGTAGGACAGCCCACGATAAGCCCGTTGCATGAGATCATATTTGCTTCCAGATCTCCAAGCGATGCATGTTCAATGTCCATGATCTCAACTTTGATCTCTGCTGACTCCGCAATGCCTTTTGCAATTCCTTTGGCCAGCAGTTCCGTTTTCTGATAGGCTGATACGTATGGAATGAAAACCCTGTTCGCTTCAGGAAACTTCATATAGGCTCGTGCATATTGTTCTGAAAGGTCAACCCATTTCTTCCATTCTGACCTTAAGATAGGTCCATGACCCGGGCAAACAACTTCAATCTGAAGATCCCTGATCTTCTCTATCGCCTTGATCATGAATTTACTAAAAGGTTTCAGGATGACATCAAAATAGTATTTGAAGGGCTCAGAGAAATCAGCAACCTGATCATCATACATTCGCTCATCACAAAAATGGGAACCAAATGAATCACAGGTAAACAGTACCTTGTCCTCTACCAGGTAGGTATAAATTGAATCCGGCCAATGCAGGTTAGGGGCACTGATAAACCTGAGGGTTTTGTTTCCGAGATCAAGGGTATCCCCGTCCTTGACGACCAGATGACGAAAACCGGGACCTATCATTTCTTCAAGGTAACGTATAGCATTACCACTACCAACAATGCATGCATTCGGTGCAACTTTCATCAGATTTAAAAGGACGCCTGAATGATCAGGCTCAGTATGATCAAGAATGATATAGGAGATCTCTTCCGGGCTGCATACTTTCTTTAATTTTTGCAGATAAGTATCCCAAAAAGATGCTTTGGAGGTATCAATTATGGCCTTTTTCTCAGCGTCAATAAAATAGGAATTATAGGTTGTTCCGAATGTTGTCTCCATGACCACATCAAAGGTCACTATATCATAGTCAAGAACGCCGATCCATTTAACATCGTCTGTGACGGTCAATACTTTATCATCTTTATTCATAATATGCAAATATATTCCAGTCTAAAAATCTATTTTCATTTGATCAGCGGCACTTTTGTTTACAGGTTCAACAGCTTGCTCTTCTTCGTATGGCAAAGGATCCAGTAAAGAAATTTTCTTTACCGGGTGATTTGAAATACGTTTCCCTTTGGCCCGGTAACTCTTGATGGAAATAAAATCAGCCATTTCGATCTTAAGTTTTTCTATGGGTTTCTTACCGGGGTGCTGTTCAAAAACAACTTCAACCCTGGGCAGATAGTCAAAGCTATAAGCCAGCATTTTTGTATCGGGATGCGCGTTAAGAAAGCCTACTAACTTATCTGTTTCTTCAACCTGGAAACGTTTGATATAATGAAACTGCAATTCGCCATCGTAGTATACAACCGATATCACCTTTTTAGGATTATACTTCTCAATGAAGACCATGTCTTCTTCAAAATGTGTGGAGAGGTCATAGCCATAAAGCTTATAAGTGCCTGAAGACATGAGAGTCAATATCTTATCATCAGATTTGAAGGCACCCAGGCAGGTACCCCGGTCATTTGTATTGATGCGCCTGACAGTATCATCATACCATATATCACGAGCACCCAATGTGGAGACACCCTCCTCCTTTTTGACAATCTTCAGCACAGGGTTTTTAGTAAGAATGTTACCCTGCGACTTACGCGTTTTGATGGCAAGTTGAGAAAAGTCAAACTCCATACTCTTATTCTTCAATTTCGGTTTGGGTCTGAAGTGCACCTTGACCACTTCAGCTTCCCCATTCGGGTTTGCCGTAAAATAGATAATTTTAGAGCCTTTAGTCCCTTTAGTCAACTCATACACCTTATCTCTCATGGTGCCGGTGGCAGCAAATCTCTTTACCATGGCCTTCCCATTTCTTCCATCCCGATAAACCATATTATAAATTGTCCGGTCATCATTGCGACGGAAAACATCAATATGAATGATGTCTTTCCCAACAAAGGTTTTGGCTGCAACTTTCGTTACGATAAAAGTCCCGTCACTTCTGAAAGTAATAATGTCATCTATATCAGAGCACTCACATACGAACTCATCCTTACGCAGTGAAGTACCTGTAAATCCTTCTTCCCTGTTTACATATAAGCGCTGAGTAGCAGCTGCCACCTGGGTTGCCTGTATGGTATCAAAACTCCTTATCTCAGTCTTACGCTGCTTATCTTTTCCATACTTCTTCCTGATCTGCCGGAGATAATTGATGGCATAATCTACAAGGTGAGAAAGATGATTTTTAACTTCCTCGATCTCTTCTTCTATTCCTTTGATGATCTCGTCTGTTTTAAAAGTATTGTATTTAGAGATCCTCTTAATCCTGATCTCTGTAAGCCGAATGATGTCATCCTGTGTGATACTGCGTGCAAACTGTTTTTTATAAGGCTTTAATCCCTTGTCAATCGTATCGATAACGGCCTCCCATGTTTCACACTCCTCGATCCTCCGGTAAATTCGTTTCTCTATAAATATCTTTTCCAATGATGCAAAATGCCATTGCTCTTCGAGCTCCATTTTCCTGATTTCCAACTCTTTTTTTAGTAAGTCAAGCGTATTTTGGGTTGATATCCTTAGAATATCTTTGACGCTAAGGAACTTGGGCTTACCGGTATCCACAACACAAGAGTTCGGGGAAATGGAAATTTCGCAATTGGTAAAGGCATATAAGGCATCAATAGATTGATCAGGGGATACTCCCGGGGACAGGTGAATCAGGATCTCAACATTTTCGGCAGTATTATCATCAATCTTCCTGATTTTTATCTTTCGTTTATCATTGGCGGTAACGATGGAATCAATCAAGTTCGTAGTCGTGGTACCAAAGGGAATTTCGGTGATGGTCAACGTTTTTTTATCCTGCTTGGTAATTTTTGCCCTCACCCTTACTTTACCTCCCCGTAATCCTTCGTTATATTTAGAGAAATCAGCAAGCCCGCCGGTCGGGAAATCGGGAAGAATGTCAAATTCTTTTTCCTGCAATGTTTTAATGGAAGCATCTATCAACTCATTGAAGTTATGCGGCAATATTTTTGATGCCAACCCAACAGCAATTCCTTCAACACCCTGGGCGAGAAGAAGAGGAAATTTCACGGGAAGCGTAACTGGTTCTTTTTTTCTGCCGTCATAGGATAGCTTCCAGCTTGTGGTTTTGGGATTAAAAACGATATCAAGTGCAAATTTCGACAACCTGGCTTCAATATACCGGGCTGCAGCTGCACTGTCTCCGGTAAATACATTTCCCCAATTTCCCTGAGTTTCTACAAGAAGGTCCTTTTGTCCTAGTTGTACAAGCGCATCACCGATTGAAGCATCCCCGTGCGGATGGTACTGCATGGTATGGCCAATAATATTGGCTACTTTGTTGAACCTCCCATCATCAAGGTCCTTCATAGCATGCATAATTCTCCTTTGTACCGGCTTCAGGCCATCGTTAACTTCAGGTACTGCACGCTCCAGGATCACATAAGATGCGTAATCCAGGAACCATTTTTCATACATCCCGTTAAGGGGGATGGTTTTGTATTCATCACCGCTCAGGTTCTTATCTACCTGGTCTTCCGGCAAGGACACCTCTTCCAATTCATTGTTTTCCAGGCTCTTTCCCTTCTCTTCCTCTGTCATATATGCAATTGTTTAACCAGTTTTGAGATCTCTTTGAATGTACCAGTACCGGAATTTAGTGATCATAGCTATAGCTTGATTTTTTGGAATTCTTATTTCAATAATCGCAATAATATCGTTTCAGCGGCCAGGAAAATCAGTACGAAAATAATGAATAATTTCCAAAGTCTGACTCCCTGGTTTAATTCCTGTATAGTTTGGCTAACAGGCTTTCCGACAGATGAAAATATGCTAATATTATCAATTCCGGCAGCTGACAATTGATCCCGGATTGCATCCTCCCCAAGCAGAGACAGGTCAGATTCACGACGATCATAATTAAATGCCATCATCGCTATCTGCCGCTCTCCCTCACTAAGCATGTAATGCCCTGCATCCCTGATATGATCATGCATAATAATTTCCACACCATCACTTAAATTCCTGTGTTCAGGAATAAACACGTGTTCACTGCCAGATTTTATCACTTTATAAACCTGCTCACCAGGCAATCCCTGATCCCTGACCTCGATCCTGTCATTGGAACTTCCAATGGTATAATAATCCGGAAAAACGGGCTGGCTGTGCAAAGCCATTTTATAGAGGATCGGCACAAAAATCGCATGTCTCGGAAGATTGGAAAACAAGGGATTGACAGGACTGGCAAAAAGGTACAATTTGCCTTTTCCCAGGGACAGTACATTCAGGAAATCTTGTCCATTACCAAGACTTAGTAATTTTTCAGTTAATGATGGGATTGGATACTTCAGGGGATAATGCATCATCACTACCGGTAAATCAATATTTCTTCCCTGGTTTTGTTCCGGATAGTCTTCAAATACATCCTGAAATAAGGAATGCCCGCTATTCAGATAGCTAACACGTGATGCTGCTGTATCCAATTGTCCAAAAGTACATGCATTAAAGCGTCTGGCAAAACTTCTATAAGAGTCCAAATCAATTTCAGTGGAAGGGATGACGGCCAGGCTCCCTCCTTTATCCACAAATTGCAGTAATTCCTGAGTCATGCCTGTGGAGATTTGGGGCAGTTCATCCAGGAAAATCAGGTTGTAATTCTGTAATTCATGATAATTTAAATTGCCTTCTGCTATGCTGGTATAAAGAAATGCAGAATCGAAATTATAAAATGAATACAAGAAGGGGTTTGGCAATTTATCATATATGTCCATGATTGGGATCAGATCCTGAACAGCATACGAAAAATAAAATACATCATCATAAGTAACCGGGTAATCAGATATTTCAAGAATTCCTAATTTAACGCCGGGTTCATGATGTGTAAAAGGGATGATCACATTGCTGGTTTCCCAGGCGGCTATATCAAAGCTTGCCAGGGCTTTTTGGGTCCCATTTATGCTGAGCTTTACAGGGATCTTTTCATAATCCACCGCTGATGCATTCTTAATCCTTATAAATAACTTAGATTGTTGATGAACCTGGTGAATCGGGTTTCCGAACCAACAACTGTCAATATATATATTGTTGAGCTGCTCTGCCAATACCGGTAACAGGAAAATCCTGTTGTTCGTATCTGCCCGGTACCCATCAAACTTTACAATACTCGCCTGGAAATCTGAAACCATAAAAATGACCTTGTTTTCGGCATCGCCATCAAGTAAAAAATCCTCCTGGCGGGATAAGACCTCAGAAAGTTCTCTAACGGCAGGGGAATAGGATATCTCATCAAGTGCTTCGATGAATTCATCCCGGCTAACAAGCCTTTGATTTTTTCTGTCAAAATCATTGGTCAGCAAATGAAAAACATCAGATTGCCTGTAAGCCATTGCCAGTTCCCCGGCAAGTTTTTTCGCCTCTTCAAGCAAGCTTCCAGCTTTTGATTTGGCTTGCATACTGAAGGAATTGTCAATATAAACACTGACAAGGGTTGAAGCTTCGTGACGGGCGACATTGTCCTCTATGGGAATATAGGGCTGGGCAAAGGCAATCACGATGGAAGCCACAGCAAGTATCCTAAGGATCAGGATGATAAGCTCCTTCAGACGGGATTGCTTCTTGGTTTTTTGCTTGATCTGCTCGATGAACTTCACATTGGTAAAGTGAACGGTCTTATACCTCCTGAAATTAAAAAGGTGAATGATGATGGGGATTGCTATTGCAGCAAGGGCAAAAAGAAAATATGGGTAGACGAAGTTCATGGATAAATTACGTGATCGCTTGTGGTTTTATTGTATGCAAAGGTAGTGGAATTTGTGGAAGGTATTTGTAATGGAGATCATTGGAGCCTTCATCAGTGTTTTGGGTGTGACCTTGTTTTTCTGTAGTTTTGACAATTGAACAAACTAACTATTGTATCATGCGGCTTTTATTATTCTTCATCGTGATAATGTTCAGCACTCTAATCGCTTGCTCACAAAATGACAGCGGCTGGATTATCCTCAATAATGGTGATACCATTGATTGTGCTGTTTTCTCCTGGAAAAACGGCAGCATATTGTCCAAGCCAAAGGTTTCCGTGGATACCGGAGATAGCCGGGTTCTTGAATATACATCCTATGATATCCGGGAGTTCAGCAAGGGCGACTCAGCATTCTGGTCCATTCCTTACAAGCCCTGGCGTGAAGGCAATAATAAGCTTGTCTTTGCTGTATTGCTGATGAAAAACGGGAATCATCATCTTCTGAAGTATGAGAATGTGATCAGTTCTGAGTATGGCCCTCAATATGATCTTAAATATTATTATTATGCAGGCAAATTATTCAAAGAAGAAGTTACAGGAAGCAACTATAGAGATATCATCACTGATTACTTCAGCGATTGCCAGTATATTAAGGATCTTTTATCAGAGAAGAAAAACTTTTTTAGGGACGACCGTATTTCGAATGTGGCAAGGTCGTACAGGGTGAATTGCGGAAATTAAAAAGTATTTATCGCTCTTCAACGGCATCATCAAAAACACTTTCCTCCAGGCCTGGATTCAACACATAATCAGTAAAGAAGAATATCACAGATCCTGTTTTCGGCCCTTCTTCCTTCAACTTTTCTTTGTCCACCTCCACACCTTTACCCATAAATTTAACCGGAAAATGGAAGTCCTCGACTTCAAAAGTGATGAGCATCCGGGAAGGGAGATCAATGTACTCATATGCATAAGTAAAGTCTATGATATAACTTCCTCTCTTTTTCGTATAGTTTTCAAGCTTCATGATTTGCAACTCTTCTTCAGAGATCCACAAATTAGCCAGGACTAATTTCGACCTTTTCTCCAAAGGAATTACTTTAATCAGGTAATGGTTCTTATTATTGATGACTTCTGTACCCACAAAAACTGCAGAATAATCTTCATTCAATAATTCTCTCAGTGAGAAGTCAAATCCTTTTTTGGGAAGCAGCAGAAAATCATCAGATTTGATCCTCACTTTTGAAGGTTGTTTATAGTACATCACCGCATGCTTAACGGGCATATTGATAAAGTCAACATCCAGCTCAATGGTGAGATCAACCTGGTAATCCTGTATAATCTCAAGCCTTGCTTCAATCTTTTCCAGTACCAGGTAAGGATCAGGTTCCTGAGAGAAAATGCTTTGCGAGCTAAATAAGATCACAAAAACAGTTAAGATATATTTCGATGTTATTGTCATGTTCCCTTTTTATGTCAGGATATCTTTTTTATTGAAAACCCATAAAGTTAAGAGATAAAAAACCAGGATATGTATCAATAGCACTCCGGCATCAATGAATACTCCTGAAAGGTCTACCCTGAAGTAAAAGAAACTTTGCCAGGATTCAAGGTAGCTTGTAAGCATGAATGGCTTCAGGACTTCGAAGATGCCAATATTCAGGGTTGTGACCAGGGTAAAAATAATGATAATGGCCATGGTCATTAATATGGGACCCAATGAATTATTCGACATGGCAGACAGTAAGATAGACAGGCTGGCTACCGTTGCCATACCCAGGAATCCATAAGCGTATGCTGCCACAAATCGCCACAGGATATCATCTACAGGGATGATGTTGATTGCTCCCATAATAACGATGAGGTCGCCTTCGCCCAGGAGCAATAATCCTCCACCAAGACTGAGCATAAACATAAACAGGATGATGATAAGTGTGTAAACAAATCCTGCAATATATTTAGCACTTACTATTTTTGTACGGCTAACAGGCCGGGTCAGCAAAAGCCTGAAAGTACCTGAATGTGCCTCACCGGCCAGCAGGTCTCCGGTCACTAAAACGATCAATAATGGAATATGTATCCATAAGAAATTCAATATGATATAGGAAATCATATATGCGTTGACCAGGTTTCCCTGCATATAAAATGCTTCCTTTAAGTTTTGAATGAAAAAATCCAGCATATTCTGACCTTCAAATATGGCTGCTATAAATGTCAATGCAATGATGACAAATATGGCCAGCAAAGCAATATAGCTTCTTCGTTTAGCAAAAACCTTGATCAGTTCTATATGTATCAATCTCAGCATATTATGTCAAATCAAGAAATAAAGTCTCCAGATTCTTACCGGCTATTAACTCTTGCACACTCCCTTCAAGTACACTTCTTCCTTCACTGATGATGATCATTCTGTTTGCCACCTGCTGAATTTCCAACAAATGATGGGAAGAAAGCATAATGGTTTTGCCATGATCCTTATTGAGATTCACAATTAGATCTCTGACATCTCTGGCACCAGCCGGATCCAGGCCAGAGGAAGGCTCATCGAGAATAAGCAATTCCGGATCATGCAACATAGCCTGAGCGATCCCCAGGCGTTGCTTCATTCCTTTGGAATAAGTTTTCACTTTACCTTTTGCACGATCCTGCAATCCAACTATTTCCAATACTTCCATGATCCTTTTCCGATCGGGTTTAAGACCAGAATATTGCATCAATATTGCGAGGTTTTTATACGCACTCAGGTATTCATAGAAATCAGGTTTCTCGACTAAAGCCCCTGTTCTTTGGAGGATGCGGGGCAGGAATTTCTTAACAGGCTGTCCAAATATTTGGATCGACCCGGAGTCGGGCCGCACAAGTGACAGTATTAACCTTATGCTGGTACTTTTCCCGGACCCGTTTGGTCCCAGAAAACCATAAATATCTCCTTTGTAAACATCAAGATCAAGATTGTCAACCGCCTGAATATCACCAAACTGTTTTGACAAGCCCCTAATACTCAGGATCTTTTCAACTGGCTTTTCCATAGATAAAGGTCAGTTCATTGGCAGCAACTTTTGCCTTGATTGTTAAAGCCAAAATTCAGGGACAGAAATTACAAAGTGATCAGTAAATGTATAAAAAAGATTATTATTGTAAGCGTAATCCTGTTAATCATTATTATTCAAATAATCCATGTACGAAAACAGCTTTCCAAA
>JAUXCL010000040.1 GCA_030618905.1 Bacteroidales bacterium
ACAGACACCAGCAACAACATTAAGATCATCGTCAGGGAAAATCCTGCATTCATTACAGACACGAATGACCTGGGGCAGGTGCTCATCAAAGATTCCCCCATCATGGCGAATCTTGACAGCCTGATACATGTCAAGTATTTTAAGAATCAGCATTTCCCCACCGATTCACAAGACCTGAACACATATCAGTTTGCACCAGGCCAGATCCCTCAGTATGACGACTCCATTTATCGGCAAAGGATTAATGACCTGAATGCGGAAACACCCATAGAACTGATTTTCAACAAGCAGGTAAAAAACTTCATCCTTCTTTATGCCAACAAGAAAAGAGAGTTGACCTCCAAGATCCTGGGTTTATCGGAGATCTATTTCCCTTTATTTGAGGAACAGCTTGACAAATATGATCTTCCCCTGGAGTTGAAATACCTCGCTGTGGTGGAGTCTGCCCTGAACCCTACTGCGGGATCACGTGCAGGGGCTAAAGGACTGTGGCAATTCATGTATTATACCGGGAAAGTATACGGCCTGAAGGTTTCTTCTTATGTAGATGAACGTTATGACCCCCTGAAGGCCACAATTGCGGCATGCGAGCACCTGCAGGATCTCTACGACATATACGATAACTGGGCACTGGCACTGGCTGCTTATAATTCCGGGGCAGGAAATGTCAATAAAGCCATCCGGCGGGCCGGTGGTGTGAAAAGCTATTGGGCCATATGGCCTTTTCTTCCCAGGGAAACCAGGGGATATTTACCTGCTTTCATAGCTGTAACCTATGTGATGAATTATGCACCCGAGCATAACCTGTACCCTCTTGATCCGGGTATTCTTTACAACGGCATAGATACTGTAAGGGTGAAAGATGTGCTATCCTTTGATCAGCTCAATGAAATGCTGGGTATACCAATGAGCGATATCAAGTTCCTTAACCCTTCTTTTAAAAAGGGTGTGATCCCGGTTAGCAGGGATAAATCCTATATGTTGACTTTGCCCAAATCATATATAGGTGATTTCATCAACAATGAGAAGGAACTTTATCAATACAAAACCAGGAAAGGTGTAAAGAAAGATAAACTTTTAGCTGAGATCAAAAAAGCACATGACAGGACCATTCATATTGTCAGAAGCGGTGAAAACCTCGGGGTAATCGCAAAAAGATATCATTGTTATATAAGCCAATTAAAGGCCTGGAACAACCTGAGGGGATCAACCATATATCCCGGCCAGCGACTGGTGGTATATCCATCTGCCCCCTACCGCTCCCAGAGCACAATCACTACGGTGAAGAAAAGCACCGCTAATCTTGTGCAGGGCAAGCATACCGTGAAATACGGTGAAAGCCTGGGAGCTATTGCCAATAAATACAATTGTACGGTTGCCGACCTGAAAGCCTGGAATAACCTGAAAGGCAACACGATTCATCCCAATCAGCAATTGAACGTTTACAAACCAAAAGAAAGCATTATTGCAGCTTCAGTAAACAGTTCAACAAGGTACCTTTATCACACTGTAAAAAAGGGAGATACCCTATGGGATATCGCCAAAGAATATGATGGGGTTACCGTCAGCCAGATCAAGGCACTGAACAATATCACCAACGCAAAAAGGCTTAAGCCGGGACAGAAGATCAAGGTTTCCATTATTAAATCATAGCGCCAGGTTCAATGGACAAAGTTCAATTTAATTTGAACCTTGAACCTCGAAACTTGAACCTGCCTGACCGGCAGGCAGACATGGTTATATAATTTTTATAACTATTTTCGTTTAGTTATAAACCATTACCCCCATCATCATGTCTAATGTTTTCCGTTTATCCGTTTATCTGTTTATCATTATTTTCGCTGCTTCCTGCACAATGGATGGTGGCCGTAAAAAAAGATCCACCGGTAAAACCAATGAAATATTGATCATCACCAATACCAAAGACATGTGGAATTCCGATATTGGCGACACCATACGTGGCTTTTTCGGACAATTCCAGGAAGGCCTTCCACAGCCGGAGTCTATGTTTAAACTTTACAATATCCCGGAAGCAGCACTGAACAAAACCTTCAAGGCATTACATGCCATATTTATTGTGCATATTGATCCCGAATTTAGCCAGCCTCTTGTGGAAGCTAAAAGAGACCTCTGGTCAAAGCCACAGATTGTGATTAAAATTTCAGCCCCGGATGCACAGACTTTCTATACTTTGTTTGAAGAGCAAAGAGAGGGGTTTTTGAAACTATATACTGACCTGGAAATACAAAGGACCAATTTTTTCTTCAAGATGGCCAGGGATATTAGCATGGCGACAAAGCTGCAGAAAAAGTTCGGTTTTACCCTGGATATTCCCGGTGGTTTTGCGGTAGCTTATGAAAATGAAAATTTTATCTGGCTCAGGCAGACTATGCATAAAGTGAAACAGGATGCCGAGATGGGCATTATGATATACCGTTTTCCTTACACGGATACAAGCGCATTCATGTTGAATAACATTTTGGATATGCGTGATACCCTCACCCGGCGGTATGTTCCAGGTCCAACCGAAGGTTCTTATATGGCAGTCTACCGGGAATTTATCCCGCCTGTTAGCAAACGCAAAGGAGATTATGTTAGCGATTTTGCAGTTGAGACAAGGGGCTTGTGGACGGTGGTGAATGATTTTATGGGAGGCCCATTTATCAATTACACCCTCACAGACCCTGAAAACCAGTATGTCATTACCCTGGATGGATACGTCTACAACCCAAACGGACTAAAAAGAAACTTTGTCAGACAGCAGGAAGCTATCTTACACACATTGAAATTTACAAAAACAAAGGGGGGTGATCAGGATTAATCCTTGATATAGGTGACCACTATGGTACCTATCTGGGTATTGTTGGTGTTGATCAACTTACCATCTACATATTCAGCAAATTTCATGAGTTCCGGGGCCCTGCTTCCATCCATCTTAATGTAAATGGTTTTTTCTTCTTCATTGTAATTCCATTCACCAGTATGTTTGTTTCCATCCGATACAATATCCATAGAATCACCTTCCATAAATTCAAAGCTCACCGAACGATAAACGTCAAGTGCCCTCTCCAGGACTTCCGGTTTAATCTGGCTGGTATCAACATCTGCCTGGACATCTTCAACTAACCAGGTACCTAAAAACTTTGATTCGGGAGATCCTGAACATGCGGCCAAAAATATCATGGCAAGCAAAAACACCGGCAGGACGTTACTGAATTGCATTTTTTTCATCTTATCTGATTTCATTTATGTTAAGTGAGTGCAAATTTATGCAAAAAACTTGACATGGTAATGATTTTATCGTAGCTTTGACCATTTGGTTAAATCATTTGGTTAAACCAATTGGTTAAACCAAACAATCAATTAAAAATGGAAAGCAAGAGCACAGAAGAAAGGATATTGCAATCCGCAACAGAAGTGTTTATCCTGAAGGGGTATGACGGGTCGACCATGCAGGAAATAGCTGACAATGCCAGCATAAACAAGTCCTTGCTACACTATTATTACCGGAGTAAGGACAAGCTCTTTTCCAGGGTATTCGGCATGGTATTTCACCTGTTTCTTCCCCGGCTCAACAGGATCTTTGAATCTGATCTGGGCATTTTTGAGCAGATAGAACAATTCACCGAACTCTATATAGACACCATCCTCAAAAATCCTTATATACCCATGTTTGTGATGCGGGAAATCACCAATAATCCCAACAGGTTGGCTGAGGTGGTCAAGCATATTGGCCTCAGGCCTGAAAAGGCATTTCAATCAATTCAGCAGGAAATTGACAAAGGCACTATTGTCGACATTGACCCCAGGCAATTAATTGTCAACATTATTGCCATGAGTATTTTCCCATTTGCCGGTAAGCCTATGTTAAAAGCCATCCTATTTGAAGGTGATGACAAAGCTTATCAGGATTTCTTAGTGAGCCGGAAAAAGGAAGTATCCAAATTCATCATCAACTCAATCCGTAAACAATGAAAAGATTATTGATTATTCTCGGTTCTATCATCCTGGCATTTGACCTGGCTTATCCGCAGGCGCCCGATAGTCTCACATTGGAAGAATGTCATAAACGGGCGGTTGAGCAATATCCTTTGAGTGCTCAGTTTGCCTTGCTGGAGCAAAAAAATGAATTGGAGATCAAAAAACTCAACACCAATTATTTGCCGCATGTCAACATCAACGGACAGGCAAGTTATCAATCGGAGGTAACCAAGGTCAACGTGATCTTTAAACCCATATATCTGCCACCGCCCATAGACCAGGAACTGCCGGCCCCGTCACCTGTTGTACCTTACCCTCCAAAGGACCAGTACAAATTCAACCTGAATATCGACCAGGTGATTTACGATGGGGGTATTACGGCGAATCAGAAAAAGGTTGAATTGGCCAATTATACCATTGAAAAGCAAAATATCGAAATTGAGCTGTACCGGCTCAAACAACAAATCAATCATGTATTTTTCAGTATTACGCTGTTGCAGGAAAGTGAGCTCCTGCTCCAGGTCCTGAAAAGCCAGATCGGGGACAAGCTAAAAGACATTGAATCTGCGGTAAAATACGGAATGGCATTGGAGTCCGATCATGATGTGCTGGCCGCAGAACTGATGAAGATCGAGCAGCAGATGGCAGAGGTGATCATCAGCAAAGAGGCAGCATTCATCATGTTACAGGAACTGACCAGTTCGGATATAAATCCAAATACCTGCCTGGTACTTCCTGAGCCACATGTTGCCTTTGATCAATACGAGAACAAACGGCTTGAATATGCGCTGTTTGATCTGTACAAGGACCGGAATGAAGCCGCCAGAAAACTGGTCAATGCCCAGTGGATGCCAAAAATCGTAGGTTACGGACAGCTTGGTTATGGCCAGCCGGGCTTGAATATGATGGACCCAAGGTGGGATAGTTATTATATCTTCGGTGCCCGTCTGAACTGGAACATCTGGAACTGGAATAAATACAAGAAAGAAAGCCAGGTGCTGAATGTTCAAAACCAGATCATTAACACACAGAAGGAGTCTTTTGATAAAAACATCAAGGTTGCAACAGCGCAGGATGTAGCTGAGGTAAAAAAATATGAATACCTGATATTAAAAGATAATGAGATCATCAGGTTAAGAAACAGGGTGGCCAAAACAGCATCTTCCCAGTTAGATAATGGGGTGATCACATCAACTGATTATATCCAGCGGGTAAATGACGCCACTCAGGCAGAGATCAATATGAAAACACATGAGATACAGTTGATCCAGGCAAAAATTAATTACCTGGCAACTATTGGCAAACTCTAAAGATTGGAAATTTTAAAACAATATATCTTATGAAATTCTATAATTTATTAATTATTATCACGATCGTTCTTGTTTCCTGTACCGGGAATAATAACAAGTCGGATGCTTATGGAAATTTTGAAGCTACCGAGGTAAGGGTTTCAGCTCTTGGACAGGGACAAATTCTTAGTTTTGATGTTGAGGAAGGTTCGATCTTGCAGAAAGATCAAGTTGTGGGCCTGATCGACACCATCGACCTGCATCTTAAGAAAGAACAGCTGATCCGGACGAAAGCAGCTATTGCCACCAGGATCCCAAGCATCAATTCCCGGATCGATGTGCAGAAACAACAAGAAGCCAATTTGCTGGTTGACAAGGAACGCATTGACAACCTGTACAAGGATGGAGCTGCAACGAAAAAGCAGGTGGATGATGTCAACGGTGCCCTGGACCTGATCAATTCCCAGGTCAAGTCACTGGAGGTTCAGCGTGCTGCAGTTTACAATGAGATGGAGACTATCGACACACAGGTGGCCCAGGTCCGGGAAAGCATACGTAAATGTCATATTCGCAATCCCTTAAATGGAACTGTCCTGGTGAAGTTTGCAGAAAACGGAGAGATTGCTGCCTTCGGCAAGCCACTTTATAAGATTGCAGATTTGGAAAACATCAAGCTTAAGGTATATGTGAGCGGAGCTCAATTGCCACATATTAAACTGGGACAGGTGGTAGAAGTACTGGTTGATGAAGATGAAACCAGCAATAGAACGCTAAATGGCACTGTCAGCTGGATATCCCAAAGCGCAGAATTTACACCTAAAACGATACAAACTAAGGAAGAAAGGGTAAATTTGGTTTATGCTGTCAAGATCCTGGTTAAAAATGATGGCAGTTTGAAAATTGGTATGCCGGGAGAGATCAATTTCAATTCCAGTAACTAAGTAAACATTTTATTTATTCATTAAAATCATAATTATGCACAAACTCAGATTTACATTCATGGTCCTGACCGCAATCCTTTTTACCGGGTTACAGGCATCAGGACAGGCCTACCGGGCCGATGACGTTTTAGGTCTCTGGCTCAATGAAGACGAAGATGCCCATATTGAAGTTTTCAAAAAGGACGGAAAATATTTTGGAAAAATTATCTGGTTGAAACTCCCCATCGATGATGAAACCGGGAAAGCAAAATTGGATAAGCACAATTCGGACGAAGAGTTGCAAAAAAAGCCTGTGCTGGGTCTTGAGGTCACCAAAGATTTTGTTTTTGATGATGACGACACCTATGAAGACGGATCTATTTATGATCCCAAAAACGGTAAAAAATACAGTTGCTATATGAGGTATGAAAGCCTCGACAAGCTCAAGATCCGGGGATATATAGGCATCACTTTGCTTGGCAGAACAACATACTGGACACGGGTCAAGAATTAAATCAAAGTATTCTTCACAGTGGAAAAGGCAGTAATCATATCTGACATTTCAAAAAACTACAAGGACGTAAATGCACTCGACAAGATTTCCCTGGAAATTAATAAGGGGGAGCTGTTTGGTTTTATTGGCCCGGACGGAGCAGGGAAAACCACCCTGTTCAGGATTTTGGTCACCTTGCTGCTCCCGGATGAGGGCAGGGCCATTGTAGAAGGTTTTGACGTGGTTAAGCAGTATAAAAAAATCCGGAGGATCAGCGGTTATATGCCAGGCAGGTTTTCTCTTTACCAGGACCTTAGCGTTGAGGAAAACCTCCGGTTTTTTGCTTCCATCTTCAAAACCACTATTGAAGAGAATTATGATATGATCAAGGATATTTACGTGCAGATTGAGCCTTTTAAAGACAGGCTGGCCGGTAAGCTATCAGGAGGAATGAAACAGAAACTGGCTTTATCCTGTGCACTCGTCCACAAACCAAAGATCCTGTTCCTGGATGAACCTACTACGGGGGTAGATGCTGTTTCCCGCAAAGAATTCTGGGAGATGCTGGGTGGCCTTAAAGAAAAAGGCATTACTGTGCTGGTCTCCACTCCCTATATGGATGAGGCCGGCCTTTGTGACCGGGCAGCACTGATGCAAAAAGGCAAGGTGCTGGACATCAATACCCCGGAAAACATTATCAGGCAATATCCTCACCCCCTGACTGCCATCAGTTCTGACAGGATGCAGCAACTGATTACAGACCTGAGAGCCCATCGGGACGTTTTTTCAGCATTCCGGTTTGGAGAAAAGGTTCATTGTGCAACTGCATCAGACACGGTGGACTTTGCTGATCTTCAGCAATATCTTGAGTCCAGGGGGCATGAAAAGATTGCGATTGAACGGATAAAACCCAATATAGAAGATTGTTTCATGGCTTTAATGAAGGCATAGGCAATGATGAAAGAAAACGGACATATCATTGTGGCCAGGGGCATGGTCAAGAAATTTGGAAACTTTGTGGCCAATGACCATTTGAATTTCGAAGTTAAGAAAGGAGAGATCTTTGGTTTTCTGGGTGCAAACGGGGCCGGTAAAACAACCGCTATACGCATTCTGTGTGGCCTTTCAAAACCAACAGCCGGAGAAATCACTGTGGCCGGATATGACGTTTTCAAGGAATCGGAAAAGGTCAAGGAGAACATTGGTTACATGAGCCAGAAATTTTCCCTGTATGAAGACCTGAGGGTAAAGGAAAATTTTACTTTTTATGGCGGGATCTATGGCCTTTCCAGAAAAAACATAAAGGAAAGGACGGATTATTTACTTGAAAAGCTGCAGCTTCAGGATACACGAAACAAGATCACCCACTCCCTGCCCCTGGGCTGGAAGCAGAAGATTGCTTTTTCCGTTGCCATCATGCACAATCCAAAAATCATTTTTCTGGATGAGCCCACCAGCGGCGTTGATCCGATCACCCGGAGGCAGTTCTGGGACATGATCTACGAAGCAGCCCACGAGGGGATCACGGTTTTTGTCACCACCCACTACATGGACGAGGCAGAATACTGCGAAAGGGTATCGATTATGGTAGATGGGCGGATTGAAGCACTGGATACACCAGCTCAACTGAAGCGGAATTATGATGCAGAGACGATGGAGGAGGTGTTTTTGCAAATTGCAAGGGGATAAATGTAAGTATTGAGTATTAAGTATTGAGTCGTTAGATTATTTACAACTTAATACTTTCAAATATGAATCATTATAAAAAACTAGATGTGTGGGTTAAGTCTTATCAGATGGCATTAGATGTTTATAAAGCAACTGAAAGCTTTCCCGGCTCTGAAAAATATGGTATGACATCTCAGACCAGGAGAGCGGCTGTTTCTATAGCTCTGAATATTGCTGAGGGGGCAGGAAGAAATACAAGAAAAGACTTTAATAACTTTTTATGCATTGTCAATGGATCTTTATGTGAAGTAGAAACCCTGCTAATGATGGCTAAAGACTTAAAGTATATAAAACATGAACAATTCACATTATTGATACGAAAGCTTGAAGAGATTCAAAAAATGATCTTCGGCCTAAAAAGATTCAACCTCAACCATCTCAATACTAAATACTAAATACTCAATACTAATAGCAATGTTGGGTTTCATCATCAAAGAATTCTTCCACATCTTCCGGGATGTACGCTCAATGATCATCTTGTTTGGGATGCCCATTGCGCAGGTGTTGATCTTTGGCTTTACAATTACCAATGAGATCAGTGATACGCATATTGCCATACTCGATCAGTCGAAAGACCATGTTACCCTCGAGCTGACCAACAAGATCGTATCATCAGGTTATTTTCTTCTGTATGACAATATCAATGCTTATGATGAGATCGATGCTCATTTCAGGGAAGGCAAGATTAAGGAGGTCATTATTTTTGAAAATAATTTCGCCCGAAACCTGGAAAAGGACCTGAATGCCCGGGTCCGGATCATTACAGATGCCTCCGATCCCAATATGGCCAATATCATCCTGAATTATACCATGGGAATCATCAGGAATTACCAGATGGAAAAATTTGGGGATATCTCTTTGCCCATCGATATCAATGTGGAAACCAAAATGTTATACAACCCTGAACTGAAAGGAGTGTTCATGTTTATCCCTGGCACAATAACCGTATTGCTTATGCTGATCTCTGCCATGATGACTTCAATTTCCATTGCCAGGGAAAAAGAAATGGGAACCATGGAAGTGCTGCTGGTATCCCCGTTAAAACCTGCTCAGATCGTTGTTGGTAAGGTTGTGCCTTATGTATTCCTGGCCTTCATCAATGCGGTTTCTATCCTGCTTCTTGGGTTTTTTGTTTTTGGCATGCCGGTGAAAGGAAGTATTGTTTTGCTGCTGGCTGAATCACTTTTGTTTATCATTATGTCGTTGTCATTGGGAATTTTCATATCCACTGTGGCCAAATCCCAGCAAATCGCCATGATGATCTCGATGATTGCCCTGATGATGCCCACGATGCTCCTGTCGGGGTTCATATTCCCCATCGAAAATATGCCGGTAGCCTTGCAATGGTTTTGCCAGCTGATGCCACCTAAATGGTTTATTATAATTATTAAAGATATTATGTTAAAAGGAGTGGGTATTGCTTATGTCTGGAAAGAGACATTGGTTCTGGTTGCAATGACATTTTTCTTTTTAGGATTAAGTGTACGGAGGTTTAAAATAAGACTGGAGTGAACAGTGAACGGTGAACGGTGAACAAAAAACTGGTCACTGGTCACTGGTCACTGAGAAAACGATGCAAAAAATAATTTACATATTACAAAAGGAGCTTTTCCAAATTTTTAGAAACCGGATAATGGTATTTATCATCATTATTATTCCGATCATTCAATTATTTATCCTGGCGCATGCAACCACCTTTGAAATAAAGAATGTCAAGCTTTTTGCAGTTGATCTTGACCGCAGCCAGACCTCCCGGGATCTGCTTGGGAAATTTGAAGGTTCTCCATTTTTTCGGATTATCGATTATGCCTTTTCCTATAAGATCGCGGAAGAAGCCATAAAAAAGAACGAGGCTGATCTCATCATCCAGATACCAGCAGGTTTTGAAAAGGAACTGGAAAAAGACAGCAGGTCTGATGTTCAGCTTGTGGCCAATGCCATTAATAACAGTGCTGCCAGCTTGATGAATGCCTATGCCTTATCCATTATTATGGATTTCAACCGGAATATCGTCGTTGACAAGCTGGGCCTAAGCGGCAACCCGGAGCCCATTAAAATAGACTATTCTTTCTGGTACAATCCCGAACTGGATTATAAGGCCTACATGGTTCCCGGTATATTGGTGATCCTGGTGACCCTGATCGGCATGTTTCTCTCGGCCATGAACATAGTCAGGGAGAAAGAGATCGGCACCATAGAGCAAATCAATGTTACACCCATAAAAAAGTATCAACTGATTATCGGTAAGCTCCTGCCCTTCTGGTTCCTGGCTCTTATTGAACTGGCCATAGGCCTTATTTTTGCCAGGTTCGTATTCGATATTCCAATTGTGGGCAGCCTGTGGTTGATTTTCCTCAGCGCGGGCGTGTATCTTTTAGTAATGCAGGGTCTCGGGTTTTTCATCTCCACATTTTCCGACACACAGCAGCAGGCTATGTTTCTTTCATTCTTTTTCGTTGTGATCTTTATCCTGATGAGCGGCCTGTTTACCCCTATAGAAAGCATGCCCCACTGGGCACAGATCATCAACAAGGGTAATCCGCTTGCTTATTTTATTGAAATCATGCGAATGATGATGTTGAAAGGATCGACGATTGGAAATATCCAAACACAACTTTTTACCCTATTGGGAATTGCCATTTTAATGCTTGCCCTGGCTACATTAAGGTACAGAAAGACTGCATGATAACATCTGTTCTTACAAATATTTTAACAATATATACAGGTAAAAACATATTAGTAATCTTACCCAAAATGATTTTATAATTTTGATTTATGAAAGGATTTACTATTTTAGTATTGTGTTTGGATTGGCGTACATGCGAATGAAATCAACGATATTGTCAAAAGCCACATCATTGATCTTAATGGTTGGCTTTCTTTTACTGTTCACTACCTGTCTGGATCAGAATGAACAAAGAATTTCGGACATCCTTGAACAGGAAGATGAATATAGTTTCTCCTGCCTGGGTGAGGTTGTGGGAAGGGGAAGATTGATTGCATTGACCGATTACAATTCGATCAATTATTTTCTGTACCGTGGTGAGCCCATGGGTTACCAGTATGAAAAACTCAAATTGCTGGCGGATTATCTGGATGTGAATTTGGAAGTACGTGTTAACAGTGATCTTAACAAAGGATTCGAAGAACTTAATTCCGGGGAGGTTGATCTTATTGCTATGGGCCTGACCATTACGCAGGCCCGCAGCCAAAGGATCAATTTTACGAAACCACATTCCCAGACCAGGCAGGTTTTGGTACAGCGCAAACCTGTCAACTGGAGAAAAATGAAAACATGGGATGAGGTCGAATCCCACCTGATCAGAAGCCCTCTTGATCTTGCCGACCACACCGTCTATGTTCAGAAAGGATCTATATTTGCCAGCCATCTGAAAAGCCTTTCCAACGAGATCGGGGATACCATTCACATCATACAGGACAACAGGGAAATTGAGGAATTGATTACTGCTGTTGCTGAAGGAGAAATTGATTATACTGTATGTGATGAGCATGTGGGGCTGGTCAATGAAAAATATTATTCTGTCCTTGATGTTAAAACAGCAGTCAGTTTTCCTCAAAATATTGCATGGGCAGTTAATAAAGACTGCGACAGCTTAAAGATTGAGATCAATAATTGGCTGGCGACATTCCAGGAATCCCCTGCGGCGGCGTATATTTACAACAAATATTTCCATAGCCCGAGGCATATTTATATTGCCAAGAGCGAGTATCATTCTGCCCGTGGAGGCAAGATCTCAAAATATGATGACATCATCAAAGAAATATCGGCAAAGAATGGCTGGGACTGGCGCCTTCTGGCTTCATTGATATACCAGGAATCCCGTTTCCATCCGGACGTTCGTTCATGGGTGGGTGCATTTGGGATCATGCAGCTGATGCCCAATACAGCACAGGTCTATGGGGTTGACAGCACATCATCTGTTGAGGACCAGATTGCGGCCGGTGTGAAGTTCATCAAGTGGCTCGACAGGCAATTACCGGAATCCATTGATCTTCCGGAGGAAAGAACCAAATTTATCCTGGCAGCATATAATGTGGGAATAGCACATGTTTATGACGGCAGAAGGCTTGCAATAAAGTATGGCAAGAACCCGAATGTGTGGACCGACAATGTAGATTTTTTCATCCTGAACAAATCCAACCCCAAATATTACCGTGACTCAGTGGTGCGTTACGGTTATGCCCGCGGTGAAGAAACCTATAATTTCGTTATTGAAATTCTTTCTCGCTACGAACATTATAAGACAGTTTTTGAAAACTAAATGATATCTGAGGAATGATTTATTTATGATTGGTGAGTCATAAGATAATGTTGAATATCCGCTTCTACGAACATTTCACCTTCTTTTACAAACCCGTTTCTTTCATAAAGTGAGATTGCATTAACCTGCGAATGCAGGTAGATTGGCTTTTTAAGTGAAAGAACGTCTTCCATCACCTTGTCCAGTATATTATTACCGATGCCTTTGTTTCTGTATTCTTTAAGGGTGGCAAAGCGTTCCAGCTTGATGCCTTTGCCGGTTTCACGCCAGCGGGCGGTAGTGATCGGCACCTCATCCAGGAATAGCAAATAATGAATGGCTGTATCCTCATATTCATCATATTCCAATACGGGATCAACAAATTGCTCAACAACGAAGACCTCCCTGCGAATGGCAAAGGCTATTTCAGCAAGTTCGGGATTATCTTGCACCTTAAATCGTTCAATGCGAATCATACATCAAAAATAGTATTTAGTAGTGAGTATTTAGTATTGAGTATTTAGTATTGAGTATTGAGTCTGGCATCTGGAGTCTGGACGGTGTAACCTGCATCCGGAGTTTGCGTCAAAGGGGTGTAAATCAAGTTGAAAACCTTTTAAAAACGATAATTATGTTTGAATTAACTCCTGTACTCGTATTATTAATCATCTTCGGGTTTATTTATGGAATCGTAAACCTTGGGGTAAAAAAGAAGGAAAGGCAGATGCTTTTGGAAAAAGGCGTTGACCCAAAGACCTTTTATTATGAACCCACCAGGATCACTGCCCTGAAATGGGGATTGTTCCTGATCGGTATCGCATTGGGAATCTTTTTGGGAAATATCCTTTCAGCCACAACCATTTTGGATGAAGAAGTAGCTTATTTCTCCATGATTTTCCTCTTCGGCGGTATCGCACTGGTGGTAAGCCATTTTATGGAAAAAAAGCAAATCGAGAAGAAAGAAGACTAGACATGTTCGAATTTCGAGGTTCAAAGTTCAAGTTAGTTTGAACGTTGAACCTTGTCCATTGAACATGTTGATATGGTTATAAAATAAAGCTCTCCAGAACATAATAGGTTGGTCCTTCGGGTTGCAAGACACTTTCAACCAGCAGCACCTCTTCCACCCGGATTGTCTGTATCAGTCCGGGTTTATGTTTGTCGATCGTTTGCTGAAAATAATTTTTATCTTCCAGCAATTTGACCCTTCCGATGGTAAGGTGCGGAACAAAGTTTTGCCGGTCTTTTTCAAATCCAATGTTATCCATTTCGCGGAAGACATTTTGAGCCAGGCTGATCAGCATGGGTTCTTTCCGGATACCAAACCAGATGGCTCGCGGATTGTACCTGCTGCCAAAAATACCCAGTCCCTCAAGGGCCAGTTCGAAAGGTGAAATGTCAAGGCAGGCATCATCCACAGCACTTATTATGTCATCAATCCGGTCTTCGGGTGTTTCGCCAATGAATTTAAGGGTGACATGGATGTTTTCCTCCTTAACCCAATTGATCCTGTCATGTTGAAGCGCTTTCTTCAGCTGATAATACAGCCGGAGGAATTGTTCATTCGGATGGATCCTGATGGCGACAAAAAGACGTTTGTGCTTCATCTTTGGTCCCGTCAGGGTTTATATGCCTTCCAGGGCCAATAAGATCTCTTTGATATCACCCGAAGGTCTTGGGGCCGTGGCATCGATGATCATTCCTTCTGTGTCGATCAGGATAAAGCGCGGAATGCCGCGGATATTATAGTCGGCGGTGATGGTTGACTTCCATCCTGCCCCGCCGAAAAGTTGTATTCCGCTCAGTTCCTTGTCCCTGACCATCTTTTCCCAGTCTTCCCTGGAATCATCCACAGAGACACTGACAAAGGCGATATTCCTGCCATGAAATTCCTTTTCAAGGGCTTTCAGGTATGGAATTTCCGTTTTGCAGGGACCGCACCAGGTGGACCAGACATCGATATATACATATTTTCCTTTCAGGTCATCCAGTGCAAGCATCTCGCCATTGATATCAGAGTAATTAAAGCCAGGTGCAGGCTGGCCCTTGGCAATCTTCTCCCACTTTTTAATTCCCTCTTCCACCTTTCTGATGACGGCCGTATCGCTGCAGTTGGCATAGAAAATGGTTAGTGCGGTATCTTCCCGTGTAATGCCACTATAGTTAACCATGTCCATAACGAACTCCTTAAGGAGAAAATTTTTGATTTTTTCATCGGTGAATTTCTCTACAATTATGGATAATGTTGCCATACTGTATGGATTGTCATAATCTTCGTAT
>JAUXCL010000182.1 GCA_030618905.1 Bacteroidales bacterium
AGTTCGCGCCAGCCCAGGCTGTTGACAACGTGGTGTTGCAGGGCAGGATGTAACTTGTCAAACGTCATTGGTCAGTTGTCAGTTGTCAGTTGTCAGTTGTCGGTTGTCGGTTGTTGGTTTTGTTTAGTCGTTTAGTTGTTGAGATGTTGAGTTGTTTAATCATTTAACAATTTGACAATATAGCAATATAACAGTATAGCAATAGAGCAATATAACAGTATAGCAATATGACAATTGATCCGGAATTATTCGCTTAGAATGGCATTAATTTTCGTTCGCAGCTCCGTAATCTCTTCCCTCAACATTTTCAATTTCTTTTCTGATGCGGTTTTTTTCTTTCCATCAGCCAGGTCCTCATCATAGATCCTGTCCATATTGCTGAAATTTTCCTGCAATTCTTTGTACCTGGACTTAATCCGGCTGACCTGCTCGCTGAGGTAGTTGATGACGTAATCATTCTTTTTGAGCACCTTATCACTCATCTCCATGATCTTGATCTTGTCTGCCAACTGCTCTTCCAGAAAGCCGATTTTTTCGTCAAGACCAGCAGATGCTCCTGCTCCTCCAAAAAATGATGACACCGGTATCCCCAGCTCTTTAGCAATGGCCTCCAAGGTCGTTACTTTCAATGAATTATTGGCCAGTGCGGCATACAGTCCGGAAGTAGACATGTTCACTCCGGCGCTCCCTGCCAGTTCCTGAATGTTGATCCCCTTGTCCTGGCATGCTTTTTTGATTTTTGTTTTGAGGTCTATCATGAGCGTATAATTTTTAGGAATATTTCTACTAAATTAAAATAAACAATGTAAAATGTAAAGAAATATTTTACAATTGTTCAAGGAGTTTGTTATAATTGATAAAATCCCTACTTTTGAATAAACTAGTTAATTATTCATTTAAACCTTATTATTATGACTATTATTATCATTATTGCCGTTATCATCCTGATCGCAATATTTCTGATATCCCTTTATAACCGCCTGGTGAAACTGCGCAATAACCGGGAAAATGCTTTTGCCGATATTGATGTACAACTACGCCAGCGACATGACCTCATCCCACAACTTGTAGATACGGTTAAAGGATACATGAAGCATGAAGAAAAAGTGTTGACTGCGGTCACAGAAGCCAGGGCCAATGCCATGAAGGCCGGCAACATTGACGACAAGATCAAAGCTGAAAATCAGTTGACTGCTGCGCTGGGCGGATTACAGGTAGCTGTGGAAGCTTATCCTGACCTGAAGGCCAGTCAGAACTTCATGCAATTGCAGGAGGAGATCTCCGATGTGGAGAACAAGCTCGCTGCTGCACGTCGTTTCTTTAATTCAGCCACCAAGGAATTGAATAATGCCGTTGAGGTATTTCCATCCAATATCGTTGCAGGAATGTTCGGATTCAAAAGAGAGATCATGTTCGACCTGGGAGGAGATCGCAGGGAGCAAATGGAAGAACCACCCAAGACAAATTTCTAAACTCATGAAATACGTTGGTATACAGACCCAGATCTGGCGAAACAACACCAAATCCATGATATTGTTGATCATGTTTCCCCTGGTATTTTATGCATTGGTCTGGCTTTTTATTTTCTTAACTTCCTCCAACTCAGAGTATCAGGAAATCGATCCTGTACAAGATGCCAATACCGGATTTGTCTATGCATTTCCATGGATTACCGTAGGGGTGGCCATCTGGTTCCTGATTGCCTATTTTTCACATTCATCCATGATTCAGCGGGCCACCGGGGCCAGTCCGCTGGAAAGAAAAGAAAATAAAAGGGTATATAACCTTATGGAAAACCTGTGTATTGGTACCGGCATGAAAATGCCCAGGGTTAATATCATCCAGGATGACTCCCTGAATGCTTTTGCCAGTGGTATTAACCGGCGAACCTATACGGTTACCCTGTCCAGTGGCATCATCAGGAAACTCAATGATGAGGAGCTGGAAGGTGTCATGGCACACGAACTGAGTCATATCCGTAACCGTGATGTGCGCCTGTTGATCGTATCCATCATTTTTGTGGGCATCTTTGCTTTCCTGGCGGAAATGATATTTCGCAGCATGCTTTTCAGCGGTGGACGACGCAGCAGTAGTGGAAAGGGTGGTGGAGCAGCCCAATTGATTGGCCTGGTACTGGCATTGGTGGGTTTATTGCTGGCAACCCTGTTTCGTTTTGCCATTTCCAGGAAACGGGAATACATGGCTGATGCCGGTGCTTCCGATATGACGAGGAACCCGGAAGCCCTTGCTTCCGCCCTGAGAAAAATTTCGTTTGATCCCAGGATAGAGGCTGTTAAGCGACAGGATGTTGCACAGCTGTTCATCGAGCACCCGCTGGACAAGAAGAAAAAAAGCAAAGGCTTCTCTATCAACAAGCTCTTTGCAACACATCCTCCTATTGAGGATAGAATAAGCGTATTGGAACAATTTTAACATAAAATCAATATCATGAAAAAAACGATTATTTGCATTCTGGTTATTTTCCTTGTGATTGCTGCAGCCATTTACTATACCTGTATGCAGCGTGAAAAGTTTGAAAAAGAAAAAAACGAAGCCGTAGCAGAAGCAGTGCAAAATGCTATTGATTCCATCAATCAAAGACAAGCATTGCAGGTCCCTGTTCAGCAGAGCAAGGCACACAAACCACCTCCTCCACCGCCCCCTGCGCCAAAGAAAAAAGCAAGAACTCAAGTTGAGCCAGAGCCAGTTGAACCTGATATGCTGGTTGATGAACGTGATGGGCATCAATACAAAATCTTTGAAACCAATGGCCTGTGGTGGATGGCACAGAACCTGAATTTTGAAACACAGGACTCCTGGTGCTATGAGCTTGAAAACAGCAATTGTGATAACTGGGGATATCTTTATACCTGGAACGCTGCCATTGGAGCATGTCCACAAGGCTGGCATTTGCCCAATGACCAGGAATGGTCTGACCTGATCAATTATTATGGCGGAGTTCACTATGCCGGGAAGGAACTTAAGGAAGGTGGCGCATCAAAATTTAATGCATTGATGAGCGGTTACCGTGATAAGGCTGGTTTTTTTGGCAAAGGAAATATAAGCACTTATTTCTGGTCATCAACCGAGCAAAACAAGGATTATGCGAGTTTTAAAGGAATTTATTCGCAAGTCGATAATGTCGGCACTTACACCTATACCAAACCGGATGCGATTTCGGTTCGCTGTGTTAAGAATCAGTGAACGGTGAACAGTGAACGGTGAACGGTGAACGGTGAACAGTGAACGGAAATGTGGAAAATGAGAAGGATAATTTGGTTTTTGTTTGTTTTGCTGCTTCTCGTTGGATGTGGTATTCAAAACAATTCAAAGGATGAAGTACTCTGGATCATATCTGCGCCAGCCGGAGATAAATTCACAAAAATTGTAAAGAGCGGGCAAACGGTGATCCCGAACGGCAGGTTTATCACCCCTGCCGGGAAAAGTATTGTAACCGCACCACATCCATACGGATTAACCCTGAGCCGGGATGGCAATACTGCAGTTACAGCCAATTCAGGAACCAGTCCTTTGTCCATTACTATTGTCCGCAATATTTTATCACAAGGCCCTGTGGTTCAGCAAGTACCCCCGGGCCCATCCACCGACAGGGGGGTATTGGCCTCGGTGTTTATGGGCCTGGCCATATCTCCCGACAACCAGACAATTTATGTGGCCGGCGGGCAGGAGAATATGATCTATCTTTTCGATGTCAATTCCGGACTTAAAAAAGGTGCTATTGATTGTGCTTCCCTTTCCGAAAAAGTGGATTATACCCACGGCTATATCGGCGATCTTGAGCTAACGAGCGATGGCAAAACGCTTTATGCCGTTGATCAGATAGGCTTTAGGATGATCATTGCAGACATTGAAAGTAAAACACTTAAGCACTCTGTTCCCGTGGGACGATATCCATTTGGGATCTGTCTGTCCCCTGATGTAAAGAAGGCCTATGTAGCGAATGTCGGAATGTTTGAGTACGCATTCATTAAAGAGGGGCCTCATGATACATCCAGGGTAAAACCCATTAACTACCCTGCTTTTGCCTTCGGTTCAAAAGAGATGAAAGAGGGCATAGAAAATGACACCATATCAATTCCTGGTCTTGGGGATCCAAATGCCATTGAAGGGTTTTCGGTTTTTGTGATTGATCTTGAAGATGCAGACAATCCGGCCCTTATCGCGAAAATAAAAACCGGTCACCTGGTTGGCACGCTGGTGGAGGGTATCCCGGCCGTGGGCGGATCCAGTCCAAACTCAATTGTTGCCACGGATGAATATGTATTCGTCAGCAATGGCAATAACGATAATATCTCGGTCATATCCATCGAACAGGACACGGTGGTCAATACCATTTACCTCAAGCCTGACGGGCGCATAAGGCAGTTTCGGGGTGTGATCCCTTTTGGCCTTGCATTAAGCCCGGACCAGCAACGATTGTATGTTGCCGAATCAGGGATTAATGCAATTGCGGTGGTCAATGTCTCAGACTTTAAAGTCATGGGGCATATTCCAAGTGGCTGGTTTCCTTCAAAAGTGGAAGTGAGCCATGATGGGAAAAAGCTGATTATCGCCAATGCAAAGGGCTTTGGAAGCGGCCCCAATGGAGGAGCAAGCTTTGAAAGAGGGGCAGAAGGAAGCTATATTGGATCCTTAATGAAAGGAACGCTTCAAATTGTCGATATCCCTGAAGATGAACAACTCAAGGAGATGACCGAACAGGTCATTTTTAATAACTTTCGATTTTCCAGGGCAGATGATCCGGAGTATGAAAACAGGGCAAAAAACCCTGTTCCATTATACCCGGGAGCTAAAGAAAGTCCAATTAAGCATATCGTATTTATCTCCAAGGAAAACAGGACCTATGATGAGGTATTCGGGCAAATTGAAAAGGGCAAGGGAGACCCTTTCCTGGCACGATATGGTATGCGGGCGACATTTACAAATAACAGCAGGACGGATTCTGTTTCAGATGCAACAGTGATGCCCAACCATTTGGCCCTGGCAGGGGAGTTTGCCATTTCAGACAATTTTTATGTGGATTCCGATGTTTCTGCCGATGGCCATCGCTGGCTGGTGAACACTTATCCGAATGAGTGGTGTGAGACCGCCACTGCA
>JAUXCL010000233.1 GCA_030618905.1 Bacteroidales bacterium
CTCGCACAGAAGAACAATATGAGAAAATCAGGGAGCAGAAAAAAGCCCTGATCATGGAAACTGCCCTGGAGTTGTTTGCCACCCATGGTTACTACCCTACTTCAATCAGCATGATAGCAAAAAAAGCCGGGATATCCAAGGGTTTATCATACAACTACTTTAAGAGCAAGGAGGACCTTGTCAGGGAAATAATGATCAATGGGGTCAAGACCTTCATCGAATCATTTGATAGCAATAAAGATGGAATCCTCACCTGCGAAGAATTCGAATTTTTTGTCAGGGACACCTTCAGGGTTTTGCAAGAAAATATACCTTACTGGAAATTATATTTTTCAACGATGATGCAGCCACAGGTTTTTGAACTGGTCCAAAAAGAGGTTTATGAGATGATCCCAAAATATACGAAAATGCTAATGGTTTATTATGATAAGCTGGGGGTTGAACACCCTGCCCAGGAAGCACTCATTTTCGGCGCAGTAATGGATGGGATCAGCTTAAACTATGTGATGAACCCGGATCATTTTCCCATAGAAAAATCCATCCAGTCAATAATCGATAAATTTGGTCACTGTAAAAAATAAAAAAAAACTCATGAAAAGAATAATAATTGTGATAATTGCACTTCACGCTTCACTCTTCACGCTTCACGAAGCATCGGCGCAAGAGCCTGATGCCAAAGAAATCATCAAAAAGGCCCAGGACAAAATTAATGGCCTGACCAGTCAGGGTACCATGAAAATGACGGTGGAAAGGTCTAACTGGACAAGAGAAGTGGAAATGAAGTCCTGGTCAAAAGGCGATCAGTACTATTTGATCCTGATCACCGCTCCCCCACGTGACAAAGGGCAGGTCTTCCTGAAACGGGATTTAGATATGTGGAACTGGATGCCATCGATCAGCCGGATGATCAAAATACCACCTTCCATGATGAGCCAGTCGTGGATGGGATCAGATTTCACCAATGATGACCTGATCAAAATGAACTCCTATATTAATGACTATAACCATAAAATTACCGGTGAAGAAGATATTGAAGGATACCCCTGTTATATCATCGAAATGATCCCCAGGCCTGATGCAGCAGTTGTCTGGGGAAAGGTTGAAGTATGGATTTCAAAAGAAGAATTATACCAAATGAAATTGGCCTTTTATGATGAGGATATGATAATGGTAAATATGCAAATCAGTTCAGAGATTAAACAAATGGGCGATAGAAAGTTACCCGGCAGGATGGTCATGACTCCGGTTCAGAAACCCGGACAAAAAACCATTCTGGAACTGTACGACATGAAGTTTAATGAACCCATTCCGGATGACTTCTTCTCACAACAAAACATGAAAAAAGTTAGATAATGAAAGAATATATTCAACTGGCCTGGAGAAACCTATGGAGGAACAAGCGAAGGAGCATCCTTACCATTGCTTCAGTCTTCTTTGCTGTTTTCCTTGCTTTGATAATGCGTTCGATGCAGGTTGGCTCTTATGATAATATGATTTCAAATGCCGTCCGAAATGCAACGGGATATATCCAGGTACATGCTCCGGGTTATTGGGAGGATAAGGCCATTGACAATACTTTTGAAGATAATCAGGCACTTGAAGAAAGCGTACTTGCTGTTAACAATGTCAGCGGCCTGATCCCGCGACTGGAATCCTTTGCTTTGGCTTCTTCCGGAAACAAGACCAAAGGAGTTGGTATCATCGGCACTGATCCGATTAAGGAAGATGATGTCACCGGATTGAAAAAAAGGTTGGTTGATGGCAGGTATTTTAACCATTCCAGCAGTGAAATCCTTGTGGCCGAGAACCTGGCTAAATACCTGGAGATCAGCGTGGGCGACAGCCTGGTATTACTCAGCCAGGGATACCATGGTGTATCAGCAGCAGGTTTGTTTCATATTGTGGGTATTGTCAGTTTCCCCTCACCAGCCATGAACAGTCAGTTGATTTATATGCCCCTTGAAGATGCACAGTACTTCTATGCTGCTCCAGCACATCTTACATCACTTTCGATAATGCTTGATGACCCCGGTATGCTTGAGGAAACAAGGGAAGGTATCATTGCAGCAATAGGAGAAAACTATGAAGTCATGACCTGGGAAGAAATGCTTACCGCATTGGTACAGGGCATTGAATCCGATAATGTCAGTGGCTGGTTTATGCTCGGTATATTATATATGGTAGTTGCTTTTGGCATTTTTGGCACCATGCTGATGATGACTATGGAACGGAAAAGAGAGTTTGCCGTGATGGTTTCAATCGGCATGCACCGCTCCAAATTGGCCAGGATCCTGACGGTAGAGACTACATTTATTGCATTAATCGGGATTCTTGCCGGTATTGTTGCAAGCATACCGATTTGCTATTACTTTTTTCAATTTCCGATTCAATTGACCGGAGAAGCGGCAAAAGCCATGATTGACTTTAACGTTGAACCCATCATGCCTTTCGCATTCAAGAGCTACATCTTCATTCAGCAAACAATTATTGTACTCATTCTGACATGGCTTGCCGCCTTGTTCCCAATTACTTATGTACAGCGCTTTAATGTACTCAGGGCATTCAGGGGGAAATAATTAACTCTTTAAATTGCATTAAAATGATCATACCAATCTCATGGAAAAATATCTGGCGGAACAAGACGAGAAGTCTTGTGGTCATCATGTCTGTTGCCCTGGGTCTATTTGGCACTCTATTCCTGGTGGCCATCATGAATGGATGGATAAATCAAAAAATTGATGCCTCCATTAGCAATGAGATCTCCAATATACAAATCCATAATCCCAGGTTCCTGGAAGACAAGTCCATTCATTTCATGATGGACAATGCTGATTCCCTGCTCGGCTTGATCGAAGAAGTTCCTGGTATTAAGGCCATTACTAAACGATCTATCAGCCAGGCCATGGCCAGTACTGCCAGTTCAGGCAATGGGGTACTGATCAATGGTATTGAGCCGGAAAAAGAGAAACAGGTAACAAATATCGCCGAGATGCTGGTCGATGGTGATTATTTTGAAAAGGAATACCGGACTCCCGGTATGATTGTGGGAGCCAAACTGGCAGAAAAGTTGAATGCCAGGATAGGATCAAAGATTGTAATCACCATACAAAACACTGGAAATGAGATCTCCTATGGCTTATACCGGGTATCTGGTATTTACAAAACCAGCAATACGATGTTTGATGAAATGCACGTTTTCGTCCGGAATGAAAGCCTGGTATCCTTGATCGGGATTGATACTGAAGACGCCTCAGAAATAGCCATTCTGCTGGAAAATAACGATTTAACCGACAATATAACTTTGGCTTTGAAAGATAAATTAGATGGTTTGAGTGTCAGGTCATGGAAAGAAGTGGA
>JAUXCL010000164.1 GCA_030618905.1 Bacteroidales bacterium
GATGATCCATATGGATATAGTAATCAACACTATATGGAAGTTAATATTTATCCTACCTACCCGGGCTATCCGTGCCATGCTCAAGGTGATTCGGTGCTCACTTATACTTCAGGTTCATTTACTGATGGCAGTGGCCCAATCGAAAATTACCTTGATAACCAAACCGCTACCTGGCTTATTGACCCGCAGAATATACATGATTCAATTACCATTATCGAATTAAGCTTTACTCATTTTGATCTTCAGGCAGGTGACTATGTACGGGTTTATGATGGGGCGGGTACTTCGGATCCTTTGATTGGAGAGTTTACCGGTTCAGAACTCCCTGAAGTCCTTACCTCGACAGGCAACAAGTTATTTGTTGCTTTTGAAACCGATGGGAATGGCACAGCGGCTGGATTTAAGGCAGAATATAATTCAGAAATACCAATTTGGTGCAACGGTACAGTTACACTCACAGAACCAACAGGGATCATCACTGATGGTAGTGGTTCGTTTTTTTACAATCACAATGCCACATGCATGTATATGATAATGCCTGAATACGCTAACGAGATAACGCTATATTTTAATTCGTTTGAAGTAGCAGACAGCATGGACGTCTTCGAGGTATATGATGGAACAACAATAATAGCAGGCTTTTCGACTGTCAACCCACCTGTAACGATTTCAGCAACCAGCGGAATAATGATCATTAAATGGAGGACAAACTCCATTGGAAATGCCCCCGGTTGGGAGGTTTATTACGAAATTGACAATGTGGGGATAAATGAAATTGATGCTTTTGGTGAACTATATGTCTACCCCAACCCCTTCACTTCAACAACAGCCCTTTCCTACACCCTTGACAAGCCCAATAATGTACAAATTACAATTTATACTTTACAAGGTCAGATTGTTTTTATGATGGAAGAGAAGCAGAAAACTGGAACTCAGAGGGTAGAATGGAACGCTGAAGGACTGCCTCCGGGCCTTTATATAATCCGGTTACAAGCAGGAAATAATATTGCTTTCAGTAAATTGTTACTTGCACATTAACAAGTAGGCAGTAGGCGATAGGCGGTAGGCAGTTGGACAGTAGGCGGTAAAAAGTACGGAGTAAGGAGTAGGGAGAGGTTTCTAAACGACTCAACAACTAAACATCTAAACAATTTTCAGATCACGCGTCACGCGTCACGCATCTTTTCAGGATACAGGCTGGACCAATGTTTGGTGGTGGGTTTGAAGAACTATAGTAAACTGCAATAATAAACGTTGAATTGTATGTAAAATCGTATGTAAATAAAAAAACCCCTCGGAAAACAGCTGTTTATCAAGGGGTTTGTTGGGAGTCCTGTGGTACCACCCGGAATCGAACCAGGGACACACGGATTTTCAGTCCGTTGCTCTACCTACTGAGCTATGGTACCGCTTCTGTCGGCAAAGATACAATGGAATTCGGAAAATCAAAAATTCTTAAGTATATTCTTCACATTAACTACCCAGGGTAATCCACTTAAAGAAACAACGACAGTAATAAGGTAGAACATAAAACTAAGCCCAACGGCTTCATTCACATTCATCTGCAGGAACTGTGCACCATAGAGAAAGGTAATCTCGCGGGAGCCGACGCCGCCCACGGTGATGGGGATGGAGGAGACGATGGAGGAAACAAGGAACAAAAATAGATAAGTGATGTAGTTTTCGCCGGTGCCAAAGGCCAGCAGGATACAAAAAGCAGACAAGACCTGCAGGAGCTGAATAATATATGAGTATCCAATGATCCTGGAAACGATTTTTACAAAGTGCTTTAAAAAATAATAAATGACCAGGTAGAATGCCAGGGCCGAAAGAGGGATCAGGAGCCAGATAAAATAATCAACATAGTCAGGGACCTCAACAAAATAAACCAGCACAGCAGCGATTCCCAGCAGCGCCACCAGGCCGCTGAGGCGGTCCATGATCAGTGCCCAGAACAGCCTGCCGATCTTTACATTGTAGGTTTTGTTTAACAGGTAGATCTTATAGCCATCTCCCCCAATGCCCCCGGGCAGGAAAAGGTTATAAAACATCCCCAGCAGGTAAAGCTTGAAATTTGTCTTTTCTGAAATGTTGATATCCACACTTTTTAAAAACTGGTTGAGCCGGAAAGAAGACAGCAATTGTGAAAGGGTAAAAGCCAGCAGCGCAAGCAATAGCCACCAGGGATTTGATTTGCCAAAAAGCAACAATACCTCGCGCACATCTATATTCCGGAACACGATATAGAGGGCGGCTGCCGTGATAGCAATCTTCAGCAGCAGCTTAAGGCTTTTGTGGATACGGGTATTCATGCAGGATCTTAACCAGTTTCAGTTTACGTTCTTGCCAGTGTGTATTGTAAGTGTAATACACATAATAGTCTTTATTGATCAGGCGCTTATCGTCGCCAATATAAAACATGTCATAATTGATGTCAAACAGCTCCTCGTACTTCCGCGGCAGGATCTCCCTTCGCTCCCTTGTGATATAAAAAGCTGAAAAATCATCTACACCACTCCAGCCCAGGATCCACAAAGGCTGGCCTTTCATGAGTTGCGCCATTTTTATCGCCCCCTCTTTGGCCGGAATACCCCGGTTGACCTGATACCTCGCCGGAATCACGGTCCAGTTGAAACCTATCCTGACCAGCAGTATAATGATCACAAAAATCAGCAATCGATACCTCTTCATTCGCAGCATTAAATAGGATAATAAGCCCAGGGAAAGGAAAAGGAAGATAAATTTGGGTATGATCAGGGACAGGTCCCTGGTTTCATCGATAAAAAATACAGCAAGTGTTCCCAGTGTTGCGATCACCCCGGTAGCAGATAGCAAATAGTCAATAACCCTGTTTTGAAATATATTTTCCTCCCGGTACTTATAATAGAAATAAAAGAACACGCTGAATATCAAAGGAATGAACATAATGAGGTAGCGGGCGTGCACCTCGGGAGAGCTCCAGTAAACGATGATATTGGCCAGGAAAATAATGAGCATGAACTTTACAAAAGGCTCATTCCGAATGGTCCTGAAAAAATCTTTTCGGATACAACAGATGATCATCAGGGCCCAGGGGGCAAAATGGTAAATCATGTCAACGGGGAATTTCAGGATGCTGACAATAGTCTGCCCCAACCCAAAACGAATAACCGTTCTGCGCGAGGATTCATCAAAAAGCGTAGAAAACAGGCTTTCCAGTGTTCCCGGATAACGTGAGAAATAAACCAGGTAATAACCACCGACGATCAATAGAAATGCGGCTATCCCTGCGAAGTGTGCAAGGCTGAATAGCTTTTTGAACTCCTTCTGATAAATAAAAAACACCACAAGGGTAATCCCCTGGAAGACAATGGCAGGCAAGCCTTTAAACAGGTATCCAAGGGAAACCAACAAATAAGAAGTCAGGAATAAAGCCCAGTAATTTGACTTCCTGTGAAAATGATAAACGGCCATAAAATTCATAAAGACCACCCAGGAGAAGGTGATATCGATCAGGGCCAGCTGCGTATCCCAGAACAACATCCTGCCACAGGTGATAAAGGCCATCGCATTTACAAAGGCGATCTCTTTGCCAAAATGCTTTCTGAACACCATGAATATCGAAGCTGCAAACAGAATGGTGGAAACCACCGTTGAAAAGCGCAGGGTGAACTCATCAAAATTTCCGAAAAGAGAAGTATAGCCAATGAGCATCCAATTGTAAAGCGGGGGCTTTTTCAGGTAATACTCACCGTACATGGTAGGCACGATCCAATCGTCATTGATCAGCATCTCCAGGGCTACCAGTCCGCGGATTTGCTCATCCGAAGTGACCGGCATCAGGCCCAGGTTGATCAGCAGGGCCGGGAAAAGCAAAACGATACTGACAAGGTAAAGGATCCAGGGATTTTTTTCAATATAGCTGATCATCGTGTCCGGGTTTTATCCGCTTGTGATCTTCCTGATCTTGTAAGGCTTTTTCTGCTGAGATTCGTAATAGGTCCGCATCTGCAGTTCGGCCGCAATACCCACTGTGATCAATTGAATACCGGCGATCAACAGGATTACACCAAAGATCAGCAGGGGCCGGCCCCAGATGTCCTGGCCAAGGATCTTCAGAACGACCAGGTAAATATTAATGACCACTCCGGCAAGGAGCATCAGCAGGCCCAGGTTACCGAAAAGATGCATGGGCTTTTGCATGTATTTCTTGAAGAAGAGCACCAGCAGCAGATCGCTGATTACCCTGAAGGTTCTGCCAATTCCATATTTCGATTTCCCATGCTGGCGCGGATGATGCTTCACGTCCACCTGTGTGATATGTGCTCCATCAAGCGCAGCCAGAACAGGAATAAAGCGGTGTAACTCACCATAAAGGCCAAGATTTTTGGCAATATCACTTTTGAATACTTTCAGTGTGCAACCATAATCTTTCATCTTCACCCCTGTGGATGAACGGATGATATAATTGGCCAGCCTGCTGGGAATCTTCCGGAGGAACATCCCATCCCGCCTGTTTTTTCGGATTCCAGCCACCAGGTCCCAATCGCCGGCTTCAGCCATCTCCAGCATCATGGGAATATCGGATGGGTCATTTTGCAGGTCGCCATCTATGGTAACAATGTATTCACCCTGTGCAGCATCAATTCCGGCGGCAAGGGCAGAGCTCTGTCCGTAGTTCTTTTGCAGTTCGATCAGCTTCAGGTCTTTGTCCAGCAGGTTTTTAACCTCGGCAACGGTATTGTCTGCAGAGCCATCATCCACATAAATGATCTCATAATCAAAGCCACCCAATGCATCCCGGATTTGCCGCAGCAGGGGCCGGATGTTTTCTTCCTCGTTATAAACACAAACAACGACAGAGATTTTCATAGAGAAAGTGTTTGGATTCAAAGATAAAGAAATTCTTCTCTCGTCACTCGTCACTCGTCACGCATCACGATTTGTTAATTGAAAAGCACAAAATATCAATTATACTGCTATATGAGTCAGATTTTTGTTATATTTATCATTCTATTAACTTAACATAAAACAAGATTACCATGAAAAAGTTTACCCGTATTATGCTGGTGCTTGCATTGTCATCAGCTTTTTGTATTTCCCAAATGTCAGCCCAAAACATACTTTGTGTTGACAATGACCTGAGTGATACTTCAGCAGCTTCTTTTACAGATTGTTGGCCGATGTTCCAGGCATCGCTTGATGCCAACGGTTATACTTACGACTATATGGAGGTCGATCAAACCACATACACTGGCCCGGATGCTACAGCAATGGATCCCTATGACATTGTCATCTGGTGGACAGGCGAAGTATGGGACGGGTGGCAAACCCTTACCCTTGATGATGAATTCAACCTGCTCCTGTACCTGACTCTGAGCAATGGAAAACTCCTTTTGTCAGCGCAGGATTACCTGTGGGACCGTTATTCGGCTGCCGGATTCTTCGATCCTGGTGATGTTCCATATGATCAATTAGGAATTATAGAAGTTGTGCAGGATGAATATCATATTGAAGACGACCCCGACACCGCCCGCTTCAAC
>JAUXCL010000108.1 GCA_030618905.1 Bacteroidales bacterium
ACCCCGTCAGCAACCAGGGCTTTACCGATGTCCCTGGAGCATCGGCCATATTCAACAGCAAGTTTAGATCCCAGCGTATCCTGGCTCTTCAGGTCGTTGAAAAGCTTTTGAAAAACCTCATCCTTATTTTTCATCCTGACAGCGGCTTTCCATAAGACTGCAGAAGATGGCATCGCGCCAAGTTTCTCATCACATTTATCTTTAAAATTACTGATGTCAGCATAAGCCTTTTGCTCAGGATTATATACTGCAACAGGTTTTCCTTTTTCATACTTCAGGAATCCGTCTTTTTGTGAACCATCAGCGTTTTGACCACCTTTAACACCCAGGTCCAGCATCTTATCCAGTAATGGGCTGTGTAATTCTTCATTGGCCAGGAGTGGGTTCATCACCCCCATGATAAAGCTCACCACATCAATGCCCACATAATCGATCAATTGAAAGATCCCCATTGGCCTGACCAGGTAATCCCGGGTTACTTTGTTGACCATGTACAGTGCTTCAGGAAATGATACTTCTGCACTTAGCTTTTCAACTTCCCCGATTCCATGCATGGCATCACGCATGAAGTGTCCGTTACCAATAAAGCCGGCAATATCATTTGAAGGCACAATAATTTTCCTAAGGTTCTTTGCATAGTCCAATGCAAATTCATTGGCTTCGGCCAATGTTTTATCGGTCGTGATCAATTCAACCAGCTTTTGAATTGCCGGAGGATTGTAAAAATGGAATCCAAGTACCCGGCCACCCAGATCAGCTCCATCATCTATGAAATGGATAGGAACAGAAGAGGTATTGGTAAAAAACCAGGGCTTATTGGGATTATTCTCATCTATCTGTGTAAACAATTTGATCTTAAGGTCTTTATTCTCATTGACCGCTTCAAAGATTAAGTTAGAATGGTAGGCAACCTCCAGCCTGGTAGTAGGAAGAACGATACTCATGACATCTTCAACATATTGATTGATCACCTCAGCATTTTCGATCAAATCATGCCTGTCGGCATATGCAATACGTAAAGGGACTGTCTTTTTTTCAGCCATTTTCATTACCTGTGTTCGCAGGTATTTCAATAAACCGCTCAATCCTTCATGTGAAATATCCACTGCATTCAACACGAAGGTCCTGGATTTGTTTTCAGGCTTAAGCTTAAGGTCAGCCATCTCGATAGCCGTTAACAACAGGATCCCGCTTCCCATTTTACCCGCTGCCCCAAGTACTGTTACATTTTGAAGTCTGTCTTCGTAAGTCATAGTTTGTTGATTATTTATTATTTGCTATTTACTATTTGCTAATTCTGCCATTTTGGTTTTCTCTTTTGAAGGAATGCTTCCATGCCTTCTTCACCTTCATCTTTAAACTGGGAGCCGAAATATTCAGCTTCAAGGGCATTTCCTTCCTCAAAAGTGGAATTATATCCTTTCCGAGCGACGTATTTCACTTTTTTCACGGCTTCCGGTCCTTTAGAAATTATGATCCTGGCAATTTTGATCACCTCATCCATTAATTCTTCCGGTTCCACAACTTTTTGCACCAACCCGATCCGCAAGGCATCATCTGCACCAATCATCTCACCTGTTGTCAGCATATACAGCGCATCAGCCATTCCAACCAAGCGGGGTAGCCTTTGTGTGCCTGCGTATCCCGGTATCATCCCCAGGCTAACTTCAGGCTGGCCAAATCTCGCTTTGCTGCTGGCGATCCGGAAATCACAGCCCATGGCCAGCTCCAGGCCACCCCCAAGGGCAAACCCATTGATCGCACCGATGACAGGAATTTCCATTTTCTCCAGGCTATAAAATGTATTCTGGCCAAGTTTTGAGAAAGCAGATCCCTGCTCAGGTGTCATATGCACCATTTCCGCAATATCTGCTCCCGCGACAAAAGCTTTTCCTACCCCGGTGATAATCATCACTTTGATATCAGGATTGGCTGAAACCTCTGCAATAACATTATCCATCTCCTCAAAAAATCTTGAGTTTAATGCATTTAAGGCTTCCGGCCTGTTCACTTTAACCAGGGCAATATGATCTTTCAATTCTATCTCTAAAACACTGTAATTCATACCTTTATTTTTTATTGGTTTTCTTCATTTCAAAAATAAGAAATTATTGCCAAACCAGCAGGTAAATTGTGTGTTTTCGAACATCCGTATGCTGAAAAAGATAAGGAAAAACATGCAGGTATTTGTATGTTCAAGATGTGTATTAACAGCCCATTAACAATTTATATGCCTCAAAATGCAACTTTTCATCAGGAATAGTGTTAATTTTGTTGTGCAATTGCATTTTATGAACACATTGATACATAGAATATCGTCCATTTTGATGGCACTGTTTGTATTAATTTCAACCAGTGGATTTATGATCTATGAGCATCAGTGCGATTGTTCAAATACGGTTTCTACAGCGTTGTTTATTGATCATTCCAGGGATTGCTGTCAACATGAAGCACCCAGTTGTTGTGGTGAGCAGCAGCATTCGTGTAATCATGGGGATGCAGATTCAGATCAGGATTGCTGTGAATCGTCTCCAAGGTATTTTAGAATCAATATTCCGGTCAATTTACCTGTACAGGCACAATCTGTTACAGAAAACTTCAAGCTTGTCCAGACTCATTCTGCACTGCAGGCTGAAAACATAACAGAGGAGAACTGTCAGGTTATTGAGATTACGGAAAGTCCACCTCCAATACTTCAGGGAACACGATTGATCTTGTATTTACACCAGTTGAAAATCGCCCCACCGCTTTCATAATTTTTCTTTTCTAATCATCCTGCTGTTACCAGTATTCACTTTTTTACATGGAGGTAAGCCATGTACTATATCAGAAAAATTATCATTATTCAAATTTTCATATTTGGCATTGCAGGATTGCAGGCCCAAAATGAACATAAATATCTTAAAGGCAGTGTTTTTGAGAAAAATGACCTTGGAGCATTGGAGTTTTTGCCGGGTGTGAATATTTATTGGACCGGTACCACCAAAGGCACTGTTACAGATGAGCAGGGGCAATTTCATATTGCGCTGCCGGAAGGGGAAATACCACCTTTGGTGATCAGTTACGTGGGATTTCAGAATGACACCATCATGCTTAAGAAAAACCAGAAAGACCTGGAAATAGAATTAGCCGTTAACAATGAGCTAAAGGAAGTTGTCATTGCCAATAAATCCCCGGGAGGATATGTTTCCAGGCTCAATCCCATTCATACCTTTAACATCACAGGGGCTGAATTGACAAAAGCGGCCTGCTGCAATCTTTCGGAAAGTTTTCAGACCAGTGCTTCGGTAGATATAGCCTATGAAGATGCCGTCACCGGAGCAAAACAGATCAGATTACTGGGGCTTGCAGGCAAGTATAGCCTGATACAAAATGAAAACATTCCAAGTATCCGGGGTCTTGCGCTGGCCTATGGATTGAGTTATATACCGGGAACCTGGATGGAGTCCATACAGGTATCCAAGGGGACTGCTTCAGTAAAGAATGGTTATGAGTCGATAACGGGACAGATCAATGTAGAACAGAAAAAACCCGATGGAAATGAGAAATTATTCTTCAATGGATACGTCAACTCGCATGGACGTTTGGAAGCGAATGTAAATTCCTCCATAAAACTGAATGATCGTTGGAGTACTGCAGTGCTTGGACATGTGGAGAATATGAGCAATAAAGTAGATGACAATGGTGACACTTTCCTGGATCAACCACTGGTGGAGCAATATAGCTTAATGAACCGCTGGAAATATGATAACCAGAAGGACCTGCATGCGCAGTTTGGTGTCAAGGTACTTTATGAAGACAGAAATGGAGGACAGGTAGATCATAACTCCCGGGAAGGCAATACAACATCAAATGCTTATGGGATCCATGTTGAAACGAAGCGTCTTGAAGCCTTTACAAAAACTGCATATATATTTCAAGGAAGGCCAGGGACCAATATTGCTTTGATCAATTCTTTCATACACCATGATTTTAACTCTTTTTACGGACTCAATGATTATGATGCCAGAGAAAATAATTATTACGGGAACCTGATGTTTCAGACCTATATTAACAATACTCAACACCAGGTTACCACCGGTTTCAGTTTTGTATATGATGGCTACCATGAAGAGCTCAATGACAGTACTTTTATCCGTAAAGAAAGTGTACCAGGAGTTTTTGCTGAATACACTTTTATACCGTCTGAGAAGTTTACATTATTGCTTGGTATAAGGGCTGATCATTCAAACCTGTTTGGTACATTTTTTACTCCCAGGTTACATGCAAAGTATAGCATAAATGATAAGACAATATTCAGGTTATCAGCAGGAAAAGGTTACCGGACCCCCAATGTAATTGCTGAAAACACTTCCTTATTGGCTACCTCACGAAGGATTCGAATTTTGGAAGACATCAGGATGGAAGAAGCCTGGAATTATGGCATTAACTTTACCCGGTATTTTGATATCCTGGGCAGAGAGCTGGCCTTGAACATAGAGTATTACCGAACAGATTTTGTGAATCAGGCGATCATAGACAAAGACTACAATACACAGCAAGCACTTATTTATAATCTTGAAGGGAAATCTTATTCTAATACCATACAAGTTGAAGCCATTTATGAACTCATCGAACGACTTGATGTGACCTTGGCATTCCGCTATAATGATGTAAAACAAACCACAAACAATGTATTGCAGCAAGAAGCCCTGGTAAACAAATACAAAGGTTTACTCAACCTGTCATATGCAACAAATTTGAAGAAATGGCAATTTGATTTTACCACCCAGCTTAATGGTGACAGCAGGATCCCGACAACTGCCACCAATCCACCAGAGTACCGGCGGGAAACAGGTTCGCCTGTTTATGTCATACTCAATGCCCAGGTTACCAGGTTTTTCAAAAGATGGGAAATATATTTGGGGGGTGAAAACCTGACAAATTACAAACAACAGAACCCTATTATTGCAGCGGATGATCCTTTCGGTCCGTATTTTGATTCATCACTCATCTGGGCACCAATAGATGGGATCAGAATTTATGCAGGGTTCAGGTATTTATTGAAGTATTAATAAAACAATTGATCATGAAAACTGAAAGAATTCAAATAGAAAACCTTAAATGTCAAGGTTGTGCCAATACAATTAAAAAGGAGATCAAAAGATTTCCTGAGGTGACCAATGTACAGGTCAATCATGAAGACCTCACCGTAATCATTGATTATGACAGCGAAGAGGATCTCAGGGAGAACTTTAAAAAACGACTGGCAAAGCTGGGGTATCCTGAAAAAGGCAATAAGAATCTGGGGAACCAGATCAAATCCTATGTCAGCTGTGCCATTGGAAGAATAAGTAAAGACAAAGAATAATCATTTAATTCTAAAACTAAACTATTATGAAAACTGTTAAAATTATTAGCCTGATCGCTATTATTATGTTTTCTGTGGCCGGAATGGCACAGGAGCAGGACAATACGGAGGAAATAACGATTAAAACTTCCGTTGTTTGCAAGATGTGCAAGGATCGGGTTGAGCATGACATGGCCTATGAAAAAGGAGTTAAAGAAGTGACGGTTGATCTTGAAACCAAAGAGGTCACCATTACCTACAGGACGGACAAGACCAATCCTGACAAACTCAGGGAAGCAATTTCCAAGATAGGGTATGATGCGGATGATGTAGAAGCTGATGAGAAAGCGTATGAAAAGCTTCCCAAATGCTGTAAAAAAGATGCTCCCCCTCATTAAAAACATTTTGAATGGCTGAAAAGATTCAATCTCAAACCCGGGAGGACAGATTATTACGGATAGCTCTATGGCTGGCTGTGATCACGATTGTCTACAATGTTGCTGAAGGTATTATCGCAGTATTTTTTGGCATCAGTGATGAAACACTTGCCCTCCTGGGATTTGGTATTGATAGTTTTGTGGAAGTGATTTCCGGAATGGGCATTTTACACATGGTCATTCGGATGCGAAAATCAAATATTGAGGTCAGAGATGCTTTTGAAAAAAATGCACTGCGAATTACAGGCTTCAGCTTTTACATACTTACAGCCGGGCTCCTGGCAGGTATGGTGATTAATCTCATCCGGGATAATAAGCCGGAAACAACAGTGCCCGGGGTAATTATTGCGGTCATCTCTATTCTGACCATGTGGTTTTTGATGCGTGGCAAATTAAGGGTAGGAAAGCAATTAAATTCAGATGCCATCATTGCAGATGCCAATTGTACCAGAACATGTTTTTACCTCTCATTGATTTTGCTTGCAGCAAGCGGGTTATATGAGATATTCCAAATTGGATATATCGATATTATCGGATCATTGGGTATTGCTTATTTTGCATTCAGAGAAGGCCGGGAAGCATTTGAAAAAGCTAAAGGCAAACTTTCCTGTTCCTGCGGCCCTGATTGTCATTAATTTGGTAATTTTATCCTATGAGCCATCACCAACATCATCATCACAAAGGGGAGATCAACAGCAAAAATTTACTGTTTGCCATCATCCTGAACTTTGTTATTACGGCAGCTGAAATTGTTGGTGGCCTGCTTTCCAACAGCCTGGCCTTACTTTCAGATGCGCTGCATAACCTCAGCGATGGTGTAGCTATCCTGATCGCTTATATTGCCAATAGAATAAGCAAACGATCTTCAAATGAGCGAAGGACCTTTGGATATAAACGCATAGAGATCCTCGCTGCATTTTTCAACGCCATCATTCTCCTGGTTATCATCATCTACCTGTTTTATGAGGCCGTTTTGCGCTTTTATAATCCGGAACCCATTAAAGGGCTCATCATGTTTGTGGTAGCTACAATTGGCTTGCTCGCAAATTTGCTGGCTGTCTTCCTGCTCAAAAAAGATGCTAAAATCAACCTCAACATCAGGTCTGCATATCTTCATTTGCTGGGTGATACACTTTCTTCTGTGGCAGTCATCATCGGGGGTATACTCATTTATTTTTTTGAGATCTTTTGGATTGATCCATTAATTACAATATTAATAGGCATTTACATCATTAAAGAAACCTGGTCCATCCTCAGGGAAACAATAGATATCCTGATGCAAGGCACTCCGCATGGTATAAATATCAAAAAGGTACAGGATTCACTGGAGGCCCTGGAATACATTGAGAATATTCACCATTTACATATATGGAGCCTGAGTGACCAGCAGGTGCACTTCGAATGTCATATAGACCTGAAGGAAGATCTGCAGGTATCCAGAACCGATCATATATTACGAGAGATAGAGCGGCTCTTGGGTGAACGTTTCCACATTAACCATGTGACCATACAGTTTGAGTATAATGCATGTGATATTAAAACGGTAATCCTTTAACTCTTGGTTTGCCGGCAATAAAGTCCTTTAAATAATATGGTTCAAAATAGGCCGTATCGACAAATTCACCCTTGAGGTATGCTTGCTCTGCAAGTGATATCATAAACTGGGATGAAATCAAGAAATCGTCCAGAAAAATTGCATTTTCGTCAGTTTGGAGCATATCTTTACACTTTTCGGCCCCGTCCCCGAAAAAAAGCAAACAATTTTCTTCTAAAAAAGGTTTGAACGACTCATCAGTAATAATATCTGCTGATGTTTTATAAACTTCTTCCAGTTCAATATCATAAACTGCAGTATAAACTTCCATTCGCCTGGCATCGATCATGGGGCAGAGCAGTAGTTTATCCTTGCAATGTTCAGGAATCTCAGGGATCTGTTCTTTAGCTCCATAAGCCATCGATTGCAAAGTAGGTATTGCAATCAATGGTTTATCCAGGGCAAAACACAATCCTTTAGCTGTGGACACACCAATTCGTAATCCCGTATAGGAGCCCGGGCCTTTACTTACGACAATGGCATCTACTTGATCAAATGAAATACCGGCTTCTTTGATAAGCTCCTGTATAAAAACC
>JAUXCL010000195.1 GCA_030618905.1 Bacteroidales bacterium
CGGTGTCCAGCAGAGCCCAGTAATTGTTGATGAAATAATCATTGTATTTATCCAGAACTGTACTGTTGAGAATTCCACTGAAGCCATTGCTTGTCATTGCAGTAACACGCTCAGCAAGAATTTGAGCACCATCAGTGCTTGTAGTAGTCCATGATGGAAATGCTCCGAAGTCCTGGTTAGGAGTTATCTCTGCAGGTAATTTCCAGCTTCCCGGAAAATCATCGGCTTTGTCACCTATAGAACCTGGCCAGTACTTTGTAAAGTTGTCAGAGAAGAATGAATTCCATGAGCACATGCCCCATTTGAGGACTTGAGCATCAGCAAATCCACTTAACCTGAGCGCAACAACAGCATGTCCGGCAGTCTGTCCGGAAACGCAAACTACGACAATAGGTTTGTCTGCATTCTGTGCATCTGCAACTATACTGCCCAGTGATGAAAGAACAGCACCAGGAATACGACCGGTGTTATAATCTGCTTCCTCCCTGATATCCATAATATAATAATTATCTGGTGATTTTGCATTCAGGTCATCGGCTGTGATGTTCAATGGCGCAGCCAGGATATCAGTAAGATCCATGTTGTTGTCAACAAGATAATCTGTTAAAATAGGATATCCTGCCTGAGGTTGTGGTTGATTGCCACCATCATCATCATCTTTGCTACAGCTTACCAGAGCGAGTGTAGGGACCAATAGGAGGATGAGTAATACATTAATAAGTTTTTTCATAGTTTAACTTTTTTGGTTTGGATTAGATAAATTGTGAATAATTTCACAACAAAAGTATTGCTTATATGATTAACATTTCATGGCAGGTATAATGTTATAGCTTAGGAAAAAGACTGTGATTGGTCATAAAAAAATTGATCCAGATCATAAAAAAGGTTGTAGATTTGCATTTTTACTGCTTATTATATTGTTGTATGGCATCACCAAACTATATGGATTCATGTGTCGTCAATTTTGAGGAAGCAATATCCCTTGAATCTCTTACAGATGAGGAAAAGGATCTGCTTGAAAAAAACTCCGTCACTGTTGATTACAAAAAAGGTGAAACGATCAGTAAACAAGGCTCCTTTGCATCTAATATATTATATATTGAAAGTGGTTTGGTTAAGGTTTATATAGAAGGTAAGCCAAAGAACCTTATTCTGACCATAACTCCCGAAGATCATTTTGTTGGCCTGCAAGCCATTATTGAAGGCAATAATACATTCCTGTATTCAGTGAGCACCTATGTTGATTCGCGTATAAAATTGATTGATATACAGGTTTTTAAGCAATTACTCAGGCAGAATCCAACTTTTGCGACTAAGATCATTAATATATTGAATGAGAATTCCGCCCAGGCTTATGGCCGGTTTTTTTGCCTTACCCGAAAGCAATTGCATGGCCGCCTGGCTGACACTCTGCTATGCCTTTCCGAAAGGATATTCAAAAGTGACGCTTTTGAACTCCCATTATCGAGAAATGACCTGGGTGACCTTACCGGAATGTCGACAGAAAGCGTAATCCGGATTATGAAGGAGTTTAAAGATGACAAGCTGATCAAAGTTGTTTGCAAGACAATCGAAATTGTTGATAAAGAGCGCATTAAAAAAATCAGCGAAGTGGGATAATCTCTTTCATTCAGGAGGATATGAAAAAACATCTGCCCAACCTGGTAAGCTCCTTAAATTTACTGACCGGTTCTATTTCCATTGCCCTGGCATTTTATGATGTTGAACTGGCATCGTATTTGGTAATGGCTGCTATGATTTTGGATTTTCTGGATGGCGCACTTGCAAGATGGCTTAACGCACGAAGTGAGTTTGGAAAACAACTGGATTCCCTGGCAGATCTCGTTTCTTTTGGAATGGCCCCGGCTATGATCCTGTATATCGTTTTCCTGAAATCCTGGAACCTGCCCGGCATAAGTATCTCTTACATATATATTATGCCCTTCACAGCATTCTTAATCCCGGTCTTTTCTGCCTTACGTTTGGCCCGCTTTAATCTAGATAATTCAGGGAAGGATATATTTAGAGGATTGCCAACACCTGCCAATGCATTATTGATTATTTCCATCCCTTTGATCATTCGGCAATATGGGGAATCATCTCAAATCACACATTTTCTGTTGGATACTTATACCCTTACAGCTTTAATATTACTTTCATGCTTCCTGCTGGTCTCAGGAATCCATTTATTCTCTCTGAAATTTCAGAATTTCCGTTGGAGCGAAAATAAAATCAGGTACATATTTCTTTTAACGGCTGTTGTATTGTTTGTGGTGCTGAGATTTGCTTCTATACCGCTTATTATTGCGCTATATATCATCTTATCCCTGATCTTTGTTAAACGCGAGGGCAATGCATAAATTCCCGGTCAATTAATAAGCTTTCATTTTGAAAACTGGCGACAATTAATATCTTTGTATCATAAATACTAAAACATTTTAATATGAAAAGAATAATCAGTTTACTTATTGTAATGGTAATCTTCATTGGTTCCGGATTTGCACAGGAAAAGGAAGATGAAAAAGAAAAAAAAGATGAAGGGTACAAGTTTAAGGTGACAAAGGAAGTACCGGCTACATCTGTCAAAAATCAGTACCGCTCAGGTACTTGCTGGAGTTTTTCCGGACTTGCTTTTCTTGAATCAGAATTACTCAGGATGGATAAAGGTGATTATGACCTGTCCGAAATGTTTGTTGTCAGAAATGCTTATGAAGACAAAGCTGAAAGATATGTTCGCTGGCACGGTAATATAAATTTTGCCGGGGGTGGTGGATTCAGTGATGTGACGATGGTTTACCAGGATTACGGAATGGTTCCTGATGCGGCGTATCATGGCCTTGTCATTGGAGAGGAAAAACATATACATGGCGAAATGGATCAGGTTCTTAAAGCGTACATGGACGCTGTTTTAAAGAATAAGAACAGGAAGTTGTCTCCGGCATGGTTCAATGGATTACAATGTATGCTGGATGCATACCTTGGTGAATACCCGGCCTCTTTTGAATATGATGGTGTTGAATATACTCCGGAATCATTTGCCAATATGCTGGGTCTGAATATGGCAGATTATGTGGAGCTGACTTCATATACACACCATCCTTTTTATAGCGCGTTCATCCTGGAGATTCCCGACAACTGGATGCAAAGTGTGGCCTATAACCTCCCTCTTGATGAGTTGATTGAAGTTTTTGATCATGCCATCAAAAATGATTATACCATTGCCTGGGGTGCTGATGTCAGTGATAAAGGATTTTCCTGGAAAAATGGTGTTGCGATCGTTCCCGATACTGCCCTGGATGATATGTCCGGAACAGAAAAGGAAAAATGGGAGAAACTGACCACCAAGGAAAAGGAAAAAGCAATGTATAGCTTTAAGAAGCCTGGCCGTGAGAAAGAAATCACCCAGGAAATGCGTCAGGCGGCTTTTGACAACTATCAGACTACTGATGACCATGGAATGCTGATCAGCGGAACCGCTAAAGATCAGGATGGCAATATATATTATATTGTAAAGAACTCATGGGGAGTAACAGGTAACGATTATGAGGGTTATTTTTATGCCTCCGTACCATACGTTCGATACAAAACTATGTCTGTCATGGTGAATAAGAACTCAATCCCGAAGGAAATCAGAGAAAAACTTGGTTTATAAGTTTATTGCTTCTCGTCACGGGTATTTATCCCAGGTTACAGATTCTTTGCAGAGCCTCATTGTCCTTTATCTCAATCACTCTCCCTGAGATATCGATTAAATTTTCATCCTGGAATTTTTTGAGGATCCTGATGACACTTTCGGTCGACATACCGGCAAGCTCTGCAATTTCTTTTCTTGTCAGGTCAAGATGGAATTTATCCGCTTTAAAAACCCTGTTGGAGAGACAAAGCAGGGTATCTGCCAACCTTCCATAGGATTGCCTGTGTGTAAGGCAGAAAAAACGATTATTGATGAGGTTCGCATTTTCACTCAGGATGCTAATGATCTGTTCAGCAAAATAGCCGTTTTCCCTGATGAACTGTTTGAAAGTATTGATGTCAATCAATTTAACAATGGTATCCTTGTATGCTGTGGCAGAATTTTGAAATACTTCTTCGCGTTCGTTTAGGGATGATAATCCTAATAGATTACCAGGCCCCATAATCTTCAGGATCAGCTTTTTATCTTTTTCCTCCATATATACTTTAACCAATCCTTCACACACAGAGATAACATGGGTGGCAAAAGCGCCATATTTGATGATTGTTTCGCCTTTTTTGAAATAGACTTCAACCTGTTTTTTTTCTAACAAGGTTTTCTGCTCCCCGGTGAGGGCCTCAAAGCAATTGCCATGAGTTTTCGCAACTGTACAGCTTGTTCTGACAGGTTCTGGCATGTATTATAGGTTTGAATTATTGAATCCACAAAGATATATAATATTTGCCAAATGATGGCATTGTCAGTTTCAAATATGACTTATATCATGTTTAATCTCGATAAAGATCAATTCTTCGCTATTTCATAAGAAAAATTTGACTGTTAATTTTGTAACAATAAAATTCGATGCTACTATTCTCGTGAAATCAAATCATATAAAAATGAAAAAACTTGTGCTTACTATACTGGTGCTGAGTCTTCCATTGCTTGCTATTAAAGCATACTCAGGTGATGATGGAAGTGACAGCACGAGGATCCAGGTTGTCAATTACGTGTGGAAAAGTGACCGGATACTAAGTCCCTCTGTCGACCACAGCCAATTTGAGATCTTACAACA
>JAUXCL010000209.1 GCA_030618905.1 Bacteroidales bacterium
ACGACATGGCTACATCCGACTTCGATTATAACCAGGGCCTGAACGATCAGCCATCAAATTTTACTATTCCCCGCTTTTCCATGGGTTTTCAATACAGGTACAAGCCCCAATGGCCCATTTTGATCGGGGGGTATACCTATGATTTTCTGGATGTTGGCAGGGGAGCGATTGGCCTTGGATATGATACCTGGTTTGTGGATGTGTATGTTAGCACCATCGACATTTTTTCCATAGCTACAGGGGGAACCAGATTCTCTGCTTCACTGGTTGCACGGTGGAAGCTTTTTTCAGGGCACCAGAAAAACAAAGGCCCGGATTGTATATAAACCACTTATACCAATTACCAAAAATAAAAAAATCTTTGAAATTGATTATCCCTGGGGCAGCGCCTCCGCTGAGTAGCTTGTGCCACCGCTAAAGCTATGGCGACACGCGGTTGGCGCTCGCGGAAGTCGAAGGGCCCAAAACTCAACACTCAACCCTATCTGGTTTGGAAAACCAGATATTATCATCTATTTTTGATACAGTTGAAAAAAACAAATTATGGAATTTCGAACCAGCATCGAACGGCATTTATACAAAAATCGATATGCATACCTCCTGGGCACCACCATGTTTCAGGTTTTTCTGGTATCATTTTTTCCCGGACGGAGTAATCTTCTCCTGAACGAAATTACTTTTTCAATCTTCATGCTTGCCAACATCAACTTTGTCAGACATGATAGAAAACTCACGCTGATCCTGGTTTTTTTCGCTATTGCTAGCATCATAATGGTGTGGATACCTACCCAATCAAAGGTAGGGCAACGGGTTTTTGCTGCTGAACATGTGATCGTTTTTCTATTCCTGTCAACAATTATTTACTTGATCATCAAACAAATAATTAACAGTAAAGACGTTAGCTTGAATATGATCCTCGGGGTCATCACCATTTATGTGCTGTTTGGGATGATCGCCGGTGAGTGCAATCAGCTGATCTATTTCTTCAATAACGATGCCTTTGTAGGAAACCTGGATGCCGCAGATAGCGCCGACCTGAGGTATTACAGTTTTGTGACCATGACCACACTGGGATATGGGGATATTGCCCCTGATTCAGAGTTGGCCAGGGCCGGGGCCGTATTCTTTTCGCTTGTTGGACAAATTTACCTTGCGGTAGTCATTGCTCTTATTGTCGGGAAGTATATTTCTCATTCCGACAGGCAAGAATCAAAAAAGAAATAAGCGTACAATTAATCCTATTTCTATCTCATATTCAGCAATTTGCATATCTGGCATATCCTTTGTAATTTTGCTGAAGATATCAATAAACCCAATTCATTAATTTTTGAAATATGAAGACCCTTATGAAGCCTGTTCTCATTGCGATCCTTATGGTTTTTGTTCTGGCCTCAGGCTGTAACAAAGGCAGCGACGAAAGCCCTATCAACCTTTTTTCTGTAGAGGATGACATTGAATTTGGCAAATCCGTTGAAGCTGAGATTGCAGCCAATCCCCAGGATTTCCCTGTTCTTGATAAGGCCACATATCCGGAAGCCTATCAGCATCTGGAACGTATCCGCGATTCTATACTGAATACAGGCTTGTTATATTATGAAGATAAGTTTGAATGGAAGGTCAGGATCATCCGTGACGACACCATGCTGAATGCCTTTGCCACCCCGGGTGGCTATATGTATTTCTATACCGGCCTCATCAAATACCTTGATGATGAATCACAATTTGCCGGGGTAATGGCCCATGAGATGTCTCATGCTGACCTTCGGCACAGTACTTCCATGCTCACTAAGGCTTACGGAGTACAAATGCTCTTATCGATATTGCTGGGTCAGGCAAACAGCCAACTGGCCGATATCGTTGCCAACCTGGCATATGGCCTGGGAGAACTGGCATACAGCCGCACTATGGAGTACCAGGCGGATGAAAAAGCGGTGGAATACCTGTACCAGACATCTTATGATGCCAGGGGTATTGCCGGCTTTTTCCTGAAGCTGGACGATGCTCCTCAAACGCCCCAGTTCCTGAGTACACACCCTTCACCTGAAAACCGTATTGAAAAGATCAACGAGAAATGGACCGAGCTCGGAGGGAAGGAAGGGAATACTTATGTGGAGAGTTATGAGGCGTTTAAGGCAAGTCTTCCTTAAAGGGTTTCAACTGCAAGACCTGATTATCAGCCATCCAGCATCCGTAATCTATAATTCTTAGAATTTTTCTGCTGATTTCAATATTTGCTTATCTTTAAAAATAAAAAAGATGAGCATCGAAAAGGACAACTATAAGCTAGCTGCTGGGATTGCCATTGGGGCAATCGGGGGCATTCTTTTAGGCAATTACTTATGGGGTAAAGATGGCATCCACAGTCCCCTGTCGAAACACCTGGGTACGCTGAGTAAGGTGTTGGAAGAAATTGAAGGCATCGACACAGAAGAAGTTGAAGACCTGAAAGAAAGGATCCATAATATTTTGGAAACAATCGAATCGAGCTATGGAATCACTAAAAAATAATATCGACAATCTTTCGGATGAGACACAGGAACTCATCAATGACTATCTGAAGCTTTTTTCGATACGCCAATCCGAAAAGCTTACCCTCTTTCTGGGTGTTTTAGCTACCGCTTTTATTCTCACATTACTGCTGATGGTTGTGGTTATTCTGATATCTTTTGCCCTGGCAGGATTTCTGAATCAGCTGCTGGGATCACAATACTGGGGAACCGCAATCGTCATTGTCTTGTTTCTGCTTTTTGTTGGGTTTCTTGTTTACCGTGTCGTCAAAACACAAACACCCCTGCTTTCCAATTTATTTGCAAAAATTATTATTTCAGCTTTTGACCTTGAAATTAAACAGGAAAAAAATGTTCAGGGTCTCAGGTCGGAGATTGATTCACTCAAAACCAAGATTGAAACAGACAAAAGCAATATCAGGACCAATGTTCAAATGTTCCGCTATGTAATGATGGAGGGCTTGTTCAGGGAGTTATTTGGTTTGTTGAAACCAAAGAAGAAAAAGAAGAAGAAATCAGAAGTCTGAAGTCTGAAGAATGGCATATAATCAATCAACCAATTAACATATAAGAAGAAAAAACTCAAAATCAAATTATTAAATCCCGCTTTATGGAACGTGAATCATTGCTCCCAAAATCCACCTCCGCGTCGATCTTTTACGCGCTGGCTTCGCTCACACTGGCGATTGTTTGGCTGATGTATTTTTCAAGTCTTCTTACCCCTTTTGTGATAGCCATTCTTATCACATTTATTATCAATGGCCTTAAAAGCAAGCTGGGAAGTATCCGGATTAAAGGAAAGAAACTACCCGGATTAATCAGAAGTATACTAGCATTTATAGTCATTTTTGTAGTAATGTACGCCATCGCGGAATTACTCATCGTCAACATTGAGGGCATTGTGGCTTCCATGCCCGACTATATTGCCAATCTGCATGAATCATATAGTAAAGCAACTTCATTCATCAGTGATCCCAAGTACACTGAGTACATTCAAAAATGGTTACGTGGCCTCGACCTGGCATCCATGGCCACCTCAACAGTGAATTCCCTATCGGGAATATTAGCCAACTCCGCAGTGGTACTGGTCTATGTGGTCTTTTTACTTATGGCAGGTGAAGCGGGCCATAAAAAGCTGGATAAATTATTTCCAGTAAAAAGGGCTGAATACGCGAAGTTTATAAAGAACATGCGTAGCATCAGCGATTCCGTTCGTTACTATATTTCTTCCATGGCTATGATCAGCCTGGTTACAGGAGCTGTCAGTTATGTGATCCTGCTGGTCATGGGAGTTGAATACGCTTTCTTATGGTCATTCCTTGTATTCATCCTGAATTTCATTCCTTATATCGGACCGTTAGTCTCATCACTTTTACCAGCTATATTTGCTGTAATTATTTCAGGCCATCTGATGCAGTTTATTTTTGTCTTTGCAGCCATGGAAGGCGTCCAGATCATTATCGGAAATTTCATTCAGCCGATGGTCATGGGTAAAGGCACCAACCTGAGCGCGGTGGTGGTGGTGGTGGTGGTGTTGGTGGTGATGCCCCCATATTTATCTCCTATTGATCCTACTGTAAGTTTTAATTCTTGCTTTCTTTCTTTTTGGTAATAATGAAGTCTTTAATTGGCTGGTAGCAATAGGCGTTGCGAATGTTAAGGCTAATGC
>JAUXCL010000205.1 GCA_030618905.1 Bacteroidales bacterium
ACTTTAAGTTCGCCGGATATAGACCCGGCACTGTTCATTTCCCAACGATCCAGGTTAAGTGCACTTTTTTCAAGCGAAAAATTCAAGGCTGGTTTCAGCCTTCAGAATGTCAGGGTATGGGGTGATGTATCCCAGTTAAATGTTTCCGATGTCAACGGAATTGCCATTCATGAAGCCTGGGGTGAAATCATTTTTGGCAAGGTGGTATCATTAAAAATTGGCCGGCAGGAGCTCAAATATGATGACCACAGGATTTTGGGAAGTGTAAACTGGGCACAGCAGGCCAGGAGCCATGATGCTGCCATACTGATCATCAAGCCAAAAAACGGATGCAAAATTGATATCGGCATTGCTTATAATGCTGCAAAAGAATCCTTATTCAGGATTGATTATGATGTAAAGAATTACAAAACCATGCAGTATATTCACTGGCACAGGGACTTTAATGGTTTCGGAGCCAGTATCCTGTTCCTGAATAATGGCATGACTTACAACAAAAAAGCTGATACCATATTAGAGCAAAAAATCGCCTTTAACCAGACTATTGGTACACGGCTTACTTACAAAAAGAACAAATTAAATGTCAACGGTGCATTCTATTACCAGGGGGGTAAGGTGAATGACTCTGTAAACATCAGCGCATTCTATTTCAGTGTCAATATCCATTATGCCTTTACAGGCTTGTTCACCGCGGGCCTGGGGTTTGAATACTTATCCGGAAACAGCCAGGTTGATAAAGGCAGCGAAACCAATAAAGCTTTCACACCATGGTATGGCACCAACCACAAATTTAATGGGTTCATGGACTATTTCTATGTTGGGAATTTCATGAATTCGGTAGGCTTGATCGACATTTATCTTCCACTCAAGTTCACACACAAGAAATTCACAGGTCTCATCATACCGCATGCTTTCCAGGCTGCCGCTCCGATTCATGATTGGGAATCTAACGATCCTGACGCCAGCATGAGCTCTTACCTGGGAACAGAGGTTGACCTGATATGTACCTATGCCATTATCCAGGGTTTATCTGTATCAGCTGGCTATTCACAGATGTTTGCCACCACCTCTATGGAAGCTATCAAAAAAGTTAAGGGTGGCAGTTCAGAAACCAATAACTGGGGATGGATCATGGTCAATTTCTCACCAACTCTTTTCAAAAGTAAATAATCAAATACGTCAAATATGGACAGACGAAATGCAATTAAAAATTTACTGGCCTTTATTCCCCTGGGTGCTGCATTTGCAGGGATTACAGCCATGGGAGTCCGTTTTATCACACCGATAAAAAGGGACGTTGAACGAAGGATCTTTACTGTGCACCTTGATGAATTGCCTATCAACTCAACCAGGAGGTTTAAAGACCTCAGGGGTAAGGATCTTATGATCGTCCGCACAGGTGATAGGGAAGTCAAGGCAATATCAACGGTATGCACACATCTTGGATGTACCGTTTACTGGCAGAAAGACCGGAAAGAGTTTTACTGTCCCTGTCATAATGGTCGCTTTGACAAAGACGGGAACGTAGTTAGCGGTCCTCCTCCACGGCCCCTCGACTCCTACAGGGTAGAGCTGGAAGGCAATAATGTATTCATCTATTTTAAAGATAAGGAGGGTTAATTATGGGAGTTAAAGCTTGGATCCAGGAGTCGTTTCCCATTGATCAGGAATCACTCATTAAATTAACTGCTGAGCCTATCCCCAATCACTTGAAAAGATGGTGGTGGGCACTCGGCGGAACTCCTTTATACATGTTTGTAGTTCAGATCATTACTGGTGTAATGCTGATTTTTTATTATGTGCCTGAATCGGATATGGCTTATGAGAGCATCAGCAATATCACCTTTACCGTGAAATATGGCTGGTTAATCCGGAGCATTCACCGCTGGTCGTCCAACATTATGATTGCAGCTTTGCTGCTACACATGATTCGGGTATTCTTCACGCAAACATACCGGAAGCCCAGGGAGATCAACTGGATGTTCGGAGTAGTCCTCTTTCTGTTGACTTTAATGTTTGGATTCACAGGTTATTCCCTGGTTTATGAGCAAATGTCATATTGGGCAATGAAGGTTGGAACAGGTATTGCAGCAGCTACTCCTTTTATCGGTGGCTGGATTGCTGATTTCATGAGAGGAGGGCCGGAAATTGGCCAGAGCACCCTGACCCGTTTTTATCTTTTCCATGTGGTATTGCTCCCATTCTTCACCATGCTTGCAATAGGTGTTCATCTATACCTTATCCGTATTCATGGAGTAAGTGAATTGAAGTTCAAGGGCGAGGAAGAAGTGGAGAAGAAAACGTTCCCATTATGGCCGGATCATGTTTTCACAGAACTGATCATGGTTACCATAATAATGATATTATTGGTTACCCTGTCATTACTATTTCCTGTGAACCTTGGAGAACGGGCCAATCCAAACGTGACACCCATGCACATCAAGCCGGAATGGTATTTCTATCCGGTCTTCAGGTGGCTCAAAGTCACTAACCTGACTGTGGGCGTGTTGGGACCGATGATATTTCTCCTCATCTTATTCTTCTGGCCTTTTATCGATAAATTCTTTGAAAAGAAGTTCCCGGGCAAGGAGATTGCATTCTGGATTGGCGTCATTGGTTTATTAACCATTAATGGCTTTTTATTCTGGGAAATTTTTGGACATTAACAATAAAATAGAGATCAATATAAAAACTTAAACCTTTAAACAATGGCAACAAGTTTGAACACAAAAAGAACAATTATTGGAGTCCTGAGCATCGTCTTCCTTGCAGTCCTGTTGATCGCACTGTGGAAAGAAACACAAAGGGCCATGCCGGACTACAAAGCCTCTCCTATTGTCGACGAAGGCACAAAGCACTGCATTGCCTGTCACAGTGAGAAGGGAGCTGGAAAAGTAATCGTTGAACAATGGAAAAACAGCAAGCATGCGGAAGTTGGTGTAGGATGCCTCGAATGTCATGCAGCAGAAAAGGATGACATCGATGCTTATGAGCATGAAGGCAGCTTGATCGCTACCATTGTCACGCCCCATGACTGCGCCAGGTGTCATGAGTATGAAGCTGAAGAATTTATGACCAGTCATCATGCTGATGCCGGGATGATCATGGGTTCACTGGATAATGTACTGGCAGAAGTTGTGGAGGGCCATACGGCATTTAATGACGGGTCTAACCCTGCTGCCGCATCCGGTTGCTGGCAATGTCACGGATCCAGGGTGGAAATTCTCACAGATGAAGAAGGGAATCCCGCCTATGACGATAATGGGATCCTGAAACTTGATCCAAAGACCTGGCCCAACACAGGTATGGGCAGGATAAACCTCGATGGTTCCAAGGGTTCCTGCACTGCATGTCATAACAGACATCATTTTTCTGTTGGCCAGGTAAGGCAACCTGATAACTGTGGTAAATGCCATATGGGACCTGACCATCCACAGCTGGAGATCTACAATGAATCCAAACACGGCATAAACTTCCATGCTCACCGGGAAAAAATGAATCTTGAGGCCCAGCCCTGGATCGTTGGAGAAGACTATTCGGCGGCACCCACATGTGCAACCTGCCACATGAGTGCAACTCCCGATCAACCCGTTACCCATGATGTGGGAGACAGGATCAGCTGGACCTTAAGGCCTAAAGTCTCTGAGAAGATCGACGCTGCGGAGCTTGCCAAATATGAAGCTGCGGGAGAACCCTTCCCGGAAGGTTTCCTCACCTGGGAACAGAGAAGGAAAAATATGCAGGGTGTTTGCAAGCAATGTCACACCAGGGGATATGTTGAAAGCTTCTATTTTCAATATGACAACCAGGTAGTACTGTATAATGAAAAGTTTGGCAAACCTGCTCTTGCATTGATGAAATCACTAAGATCAAACGGTTTTCTCACCTCTGCCAATTTCGATGAGAAAATTGAATGGACCTATTTCTATCTGTGGCATCATGAAGGAAGACGGGCCCGGATGGGAGCATCCATGATGGGGCCTGATTATACCCAGTGGCATGGCAATTTTGAAGTGGCTGACAGATTTTACATGGAACTGGTACCGGAAATCAAAGAGTTGATCGCAGAGGCCAGAAAGCATGGCAAATATGAACAGGCAGCCAATGTAGAAAAGTTGTTGGACAACATACTCAACAATGAATTACACCAGTGGTTCCTCGGGAAGATGGATCCCGAAGAATTAAAGAAACGTAAGGAAGCTGCCAAACAATTCAGGCAGAGGTATTCAGAGGATTAGAAGCATTAATCACACTATTAAGAGAGGTCAATATTGAAGGGATTAATGTTGATGAAGAAGTTA
>JAUXCL010000127.1 GCA_030618905.1 Bacteroidales bacterium
GTTGAGCCTGGGTACAACGGAAACTTCCCTGGAGATCACTTTATCCATGCCAAAAAATACAGTGTCAGGGCTAATAGTCAGTAATTGATCTGCTGCATCAAGCTGACTGATAACCTGCTGTCGTAATTGGTTTGAAAGAAAATAATTGTATCCTGATTCCCGGTCCTTCCTGATATAGAGTTCATCAAGGTCAATAAGGATGGGATTTCTGAAGGTGAGGTATTTCAGGGAAAATAAATTAAATCCTTTGGACCGGACTCTCAAACGCACCGTCTCATCGCCGTCTCCGGTAAGCACGCGATCATCCGGTAAATTTGTGTAAACCAGTTGGTACTCCACCCCGGTAACATAACTCTGTGATAAACTGATCAGGAACCAGATGAATACAGAAATTCCCAGGCAGATCAGGAAAACATATAACTGACTCCTGAATTTGATATCATCAGGCTTTCCAGCCCGTCTGAAAAGATCAATTATTGAAGACTTCAAAAGCTATATTTGATGGTTATTTCTTTTCCCCAAGCTGAGAAGTGTTATCCATGGCAATGGCGCTTCTCTCAAGGGTCAACTTAATTTGATTACCCACCTCAATGATAGCTGTAGTTTCCTTCAATTCAAGGATCCTTCCATGGATTCCACCAATGGTTACTACTTTGTCTCCTTTCTTAAGGGATTCACGGAACCTTTTCTGATCTTTTGATTTTTTCATTTGTGGCCTGATAAAAAAGAGATAAAAAACCACTATGATTAACAATAAGGGCAGAAATTGCATAAATCCACCACCTTCACCACCTTCTTCGGTAGGCATAAATAAAAGGATACTTAACAGGTTATTTAACATCATTTGAAATTTTTATGTGTTTCTCTTACATTTTCTCGGGTTGAATGACCATGGCTTTAATATTCAATTGTAATACATTGGGTTGTGTATTGGCAACAATCCTTACTGACTTATTTTGAATACCACGCCTGCCTTCACTGTTAAAAGTAACGGTGATAATTTCTCCATCTCCCGGTTTAATGGGATGCTTCGGGTACTTAATGGCTGTACAACCACAAGATGCATTAACTTTTGCGATCAACAGATCTGATTGGCCGGCATTTTTAAATTTGAAACTGTAAATCACTTTCTCACCTTGAATCACAGTTCCAAAATCATGTGTGGTTTCTTCAAATTCAAGTTTAGGCAATTGGTCAAGTCCGTCGTTTCCATCAGCACTGATAGGGTTATTAACTACATCCCCGGAAATATCCTGGCCCCCTTCCTGGTTACAGGCAAAGGAGAAAAGCAGTAGTGAAATCAGGAAAATATGCTTTAATCGTTTCATCATTCGAATAATAAAATGCAATAATAGTAAAAATTATTGCTTGCCCATGATGGTTATTGAACCCATGAACTCATCATTGCTATAAAATCCTACACATTTAAGTACATAATAATATACTCCATTGTTCAGGCCCCCACCGTCCCAGGAGTTCTGATAGTTTGACGCTTCATAGACTTTACGACCCCAACGATTATAGATAACCAGCTCATTACTTACATAGCTGTCCAGGTTTCTGATTTCAAAATGGTCGTTGAAACCATCCCCGTTTGGGGTGAACACATTGGGTACTTTAAGCTCGATCTCCCTGACATCCACAATAAATTGAATAGAATCAGAGCATCCGTCTTCGGTGGTATATTTATAAAATCCGATGTAAGTGTTGACGGCATTATACAAATGCGTCGGATTTACAAGACTTGATTTGGTGCCGTCACCAAAATCCCATGACACATTCGATAATTGAATGCTGTCGGATGAAAGGTTGTCAAAAAAGAAGCTGACTGTCGGATTTTGAATGTAAACACTATCGGGCGAATAATCAACTTCAATCTCCGGTTTATCAAACAATTCAAGGACATATGAAGTATCGAACTCACAACCCAGATTATCCGTTATTGTGATTCGATTTAAATCCTCAGGGCACAGCCCTATAGCAAAAGAAGAATCATCCGGGTCCATCAGGGCTCCTATCCAGTCGTAGGCATAAGGGGCTTCTCCTCCCGATGCAGTGGCTTTTGCCTGTCCCTTACAAGGGCTGACCCAACAAATCAGGGTAGGTTGCACAAATTCTACATACATTCTGGGATACACATTAATGGTAATGGTATCAATGCATGATTGTCCTCCTGCAGTCACTTCCACAGCGTATGTCGTTTTGCTGCCGGGTTTAACAGTTATAAAAAAGTTTGTGCTTATAATATCAGGCTTATTGTAAACCCGCCATGCGTAAGTGTAATCATCCGGTGTAACACTCAAAAAAACTTCCTCCTGATAACAGATTGTGGGTGGGGTTTGCTGGATCCTTGCATTTACAAAATGACTTGTAGTGGATGATGTATTGGTGCCATCAAATACTGTAACTGAATAGTCGCCACTTTGTGTGACCCATATAATTTGTGTTTCATCACCGGTACTCCAGGTATAGGTCACATACCCATCACCTGCATCCAGCGCGAGGCTGTCGACATGGCATCGGAGAATGGTATCGTTGCTCCAGACATTCACAGTATCCGATCTGCTTTGTCCATATGAAGCTACGGTGAATAGCAGAGCGGTAATAAATACGATGAATTGCTTCATTACTTTGGTATCCGAAATATCTATGTTATCCTCAATTACAATGGAATTGCAAAATTAAGAAAATTTTATACGCTGATACGTTGGCTGACAGATATTATTAACTCAAAACCGATTGTACTTATTGTTCAGGACAAAACGACAGTAAATCCCTTAAAAATGATGACAAAAATACCGGAAAGCCAGCCCTTGTGGATTTGGCAATATTTTTGATGAATAAGCTTGATAATCAATTAATTTGAATAGGAATATACACACTATAAATCAATGAATTTTAACAATTATACCATAAAATCGCAAGAAGTTATTCAGAAGGCGCAGGAGATCGCTGATGTGAATCAGCATCAGGCCATTGAAACTGCACATATTCTAAAAAGCATTCTCACATTTGATGAGAATGTTGCACCATATATCCTGAGAAAGTTGGATGTTAACCTGGAAATCATGGGCCAGGCATTAGATCGGATCATACAGGCTTACCCTAAGGTAAGCGGAGGAGAACAATACCTTTCAAAAGACGCTGATAAGGCATTGCAAAAAGCTGTAACTTTCCTTAAGGAGTTTAATGATAAGTTCGTTTCCATTGAGCATATCTTACTGGGTATCCTTGCCGGGACAGATACGTCTGCAAACTTACTTAAAGACAGTGGCATCACGGAAAAGGACCTGGTACGGGCGGTAAAGGAACTCAGGAAAGGTTCTACCGTAGATAGCCAGACTTCTGATAATGCCTATGATGCCCTGAACCGTTATGCCCGCAACTTGAATGACCTGGCAAGCAACGGTAAACTGGATCCGGTAATCGGGCGTGATGAAGAGATCCGCAGGATATTACAAATATTGTCCCGCCGGACTAAAAACAACCCTATTCTGATTGGAGAACCCGGAACCGGTAAGACGGCAATTGCCGAGGGATTAGCCCACAGGATCATAAATGGTGATGTGCCTGATAACCTCAAATCCAAGATAATCTTTTCACTGGACATGGGAGCATTAATTGCCGGGGCGAAATACAAAGGTGAGTTTGAAGAACGCTTGAAAGGGGTTGTCAAGGAAGTGATTAGCTCAGAAGGAGAAATTGTGTTGTTCATCGATGAGATCCACACACTTGTTGGAGCAGGTGGAGGAGAGGGAGCAATGGATGCTGCGAACATCCTGAAGCCTGCACTTGCAAGAGGGGAGCTGAGGGCTGTTGGTGCAACCACATTGAAAGAATACCAGAAATATTTTGAAAAAGACAAGGCCCTTGAAAGAAGGTTCCAGGTCGTCAGGGTGGATGAACCCGATACAGATGATGCCATCTCAATATTAAGGGGACTAAAAGAAAGGTATGAAACCCATCATCATGTCCGGATCAAAGATGAGGCGATCATATCTGCAGTTCAACTTTCTCAAAGATATATCACAGACAGGTTTTTACCTGACAAGGCCATCGACCTGATCGATGAAGCAGCTTCCAAACTCAGGCTTGAAATCAATTCATTACCGGAACCACTTGAAATTCTGGAACGGAAAATCATGCAATTGGAGATCGAGAAAGAAGCGATCAAGAAGGAAAAAGACAAGGTCAAGCTTGGAAAACTTGAAGCTGATCTGGCCAATTTCAGCGAGGAGCGCAACGAGTTAAGGGCCAAATGGGAAGCGGAGAAGGAAGTCGTAGAAATTATTCAACAAAGAAAAAAGGATATTGAGGATTTTAAAATTGAGGCTGAGAAAGCTGAAAGAGAAGGGGATTTTGGCCGTGTGGCAGAACTGCGCTATGGCAAAACACAGGAGGCAGAGGCTGATGTGCTTGCAGCGAAGGCAAAGCTGGAAGATATGCAAGGGAATACACCAATGATCAATGAAGAAGTAGGATCGGAGGAGATTGCAGAGATAGTGGCCAGGTGGACAGGTATTCCTGTCAGCAGGATGTTACAAAGCGAAAGAGAAAAATTAATGCACCTCGAAAAGGAATTACACAAGCGTGTAGTGGGCCAGGACGAAGCCATCCAGGCGGTCTCTGACGCAATACGGAGAAGCAGGGCTGGTCTGCAGGATATCAGGAGGCCCATCGGTTCTTTTATATTCCTTGGTACTACAGGTGTGGGGAAAACTGAGCTGGCAAAAGCGCTGGCTGAAGTCCTTTTCGACAATGAAAATAATATTGTGCGAATAGATATGTCCGAATACCAGGAAAGGCATTCTGTATCGAGGCTGATCGGAGCACCTCCGGGTTATGTGGGCTATGATGAAAGTGGACAATTGACCGAAGCCATCAGAAGGAAACCATATGCTGTCGTTTTACTTGATGAGATCGAAAAAGCCCATCCGGATGTGTTCAACATCTTATTGCAGGTGCTGGATGACGGCAGGCTCACTGATAATAAAGGCAGGACAGCAGATTTTAGGAATACCATTGTAATCATGACGTCCAACATAGGATCTCATATTATCCAGGAAAGGATTGCCCGGGTTAATAATGATAATAAGGAAGAAATATTTGAAAAAACAAGAGTGGAAATATTTGAACTATTAAAAAAGACAATCCGCCCCGAGTTTCTGAACAGGATTGATGAGATCATCATGTTTACACCGCTATCAAAAGAAGAGATCCATGACATTGTCAGGATACAGTTTGAACAGGTCAGTAAGATGTTACTGAAAAATGACATTCATGTCGATATCAGTGATGCAGCTTTAGACCATATTGCCAATGCCGGCTTCGATCCGCAATTTGGTGCAAGACCTATAAAACGTGTACTTCAGCGAGAAGTGCTGAATGAACTTTCCAAAATGATCATCTCGGAGAAAGTAGATCCGAAGTCAAAAATTTTAATCGATGTGAAGGACAAGGAGCTGGTGTTTACACATTAAACCGGACATAGATAATATCCCCATCTTCGACAATATAATTCTTGCCTTCAACCTGTAATTTCCCGGCATCTTTACAGGCCTGTTCTGATCCAAGATTGATGAAGTCATCGTATTTCATCACTTCTGCCCGGATAAACCCTCTCTCCAGATCGCTGTGAATGACACCGGCCGACTGGTGGGCATTCATGCCTGTTCTGATAGTCCAGGCATGGACTTCTTTCGGCCCGGCTGTAAAAAATGATTGCAGGTTGAGCAAGTGGTAGGCCGCACGGATCATCCTATTGACACCGGGTTCCGATAATCCGGCATCTTCAAGGAAGGCTTTCCTGTCTTCCTCATCGTCCAATTCGGCAATCTCTGCTTCGAGCTCTCCGGCGATAATAATTATCTCTGTATCATGGCCTTTCAGGGCTTCTTGAACCTGCTTAACATATTTGTTGCCGCTTGAGGCAGAGGCATCATCAACATTACAAACAAATACGACAGGTTTGCTGGAAAGCAGGAAAAGGTCATCCACAATTTTCTTCTCTTCCTCACTTAAGGGAACTGTTCTGGCTGATTGGAAATTCTCGAAATGGTCTTTGTATATATTCAGGATATCCAGCTCTTTTTTAGCTTTTTTATCCCCAACATTGGCTACTTTCTCAACGCGTAGCATTCTCCTTTCTACCATTTCCAGGTCCTTGACCTGCAATTCCAGGTCGACGATTTCCAAATCGCGTACAGGGTCAATAGATCCTTCAACATGGGGAAGGTTCTCATCTTCAAAGCACCTGAGGACATGTATGATGGCATCAGTCTGCTGGATCTCTCCAAGGAATTTGTTGCCAAGTCCTTCACCTTTGCTGGATCCTTTGGCCAGACCGGGGATATCTGCAATTTCAACAGTTGCAGGGACAACTTTTGCCGCGTTAATTAGCTTATCAATTTCGTACAGCCTTTGATCAGGGACATTGACAACACCAATATTGGTTTTGGATGTGCTGAATGCAAAGTTGCTGGATTGTGCTTTAGAACTGGAAATGCAGTTGAAGATAGTTGTCTTACCAATATTTGTAATGCCGATGATTCCACACTTTAGAGCCATTGTCTGGGATGTATTTTAAGTTTAAAACGCTGCAAAGATAGTAATTGTAAGATTTTGGAGATCAGTTGTATATTTATTTTTTATTTTAAAATATGTTTTGTAATTTTGCACGCCAATTTACGGGGCAGATAGTCCTGGTGAACTTATTCCCACGGAAATAATTGAAAATAAACGGAGTATTAACCCGGTAATGGACGCAGGGAGGGAATATTGCGGACAAAACCACAAATCAAATTTGAATGGCAGATAATCCATCAAATATTAATAAAGAAGAAGCTAAAGTGCAAAACGAAAATTTAGCTGTAGAAGAACCTAATACAGAAGTTGAAAAGAGTGAAGTGGAAAGAGGCGAAGCCGAGCGACATCCCGCCAGAGGCGGGGAGGGAACGGTGAAGAGTGAAGAGGGAACGGTGAAGAGTGAAGAGGGAACGGTGAAGAGTGAAGAGAAGAAGGAAGAAGAACCGAAGGCGGAAGAA